>JAZNNL010000039.1:0-23102 GCA_045580245.1 Lachnospiraceae bacterium | reverse complement strand
CTTATGGTTTCCATGTGCATATCCAGAGGTCTCAATTTTTATCTGCCCCTTATCATAAGTGCCTGTGTGGCTGCATGGAGCTGGTGGCATAAAAACAGGAATACAGTAGAAGACAAAGAGAAAGAGCTGTAACGGATAGTTCCCGGTCGGGCAGACGTGGGATATCCGTTTACAGCTCTTTTGGTGTTTATATCATGTGGGATGAATTTTATTTTCCCAGTAAATATTCGATAAATTCCACAGCAGCTTCTTTTCTGTCGGAGCTGCTGATAATACCGATATAGGCAGTGCCGTTCTGATAATAGTAGGCATCCATAAAAGTCTCGCAGTTGCTGATGTCGATACCCACAGGTACCGGCTCTTTCATTTCTTCCGGATGAAAAGGATTGGGCAGAGAGACATCATCTGCGGATTTTCCGTCAGACTGCAATGCCTGGATTTCTTTGATGACTGCGGCATCGGAATAGAGGATTTTGCCCTCTAATGCCTGTAAGGTTTCTTCATCCATAAGGGTGGATAAATCTGCAAAGATATCGTTATACATGTAGTGGGTATACGCCCAGGCGTCTGCGGTCATAAAATCCATATCCCCTGCGATGGTGTATACCATAATAAATTCTGCTGCACTCATGGAAGATTTGTCGCGGGCAGAACTCATGTGTAAGGAGGCATTGACATTGAATGTATATTCCTCCGTATCAATTCCCGCATATTCCATAAATCCGTTCAGAAAGGCTTCTTCGTTCTGGGTAGGCATGCCGTTTAAGGTAACGCCGAACAAAGCATCAGCCTTTTGATTGGCAATACTGTATGCAGTACCTGCAATTGCCGCAACGGCAATCACGCCTACGATGACATACCATTTATAATACATCCAGAAATAACCGATTTTTTTACGAAGAGGTTTATTCTTTAAATTTGCACGCTCTTCTTTAAATTCATCCATTACAGCCATAATGTTACCGCCTTTTATCTTTTATATTATCATACTGTTTGGACTGGCTGTTGTCAATGAACGGATTGTGACGGTTTTCTAAAAAAAGAATAAAAAAATGAGAAAGGAAAAAGGATTGCCTTGCTTTCTCTTTTGAGTTGTAATATCATATTTTTATAGCCTGTCAAAGTAGTGACAGAGAATAGGAATAAGGATAGGAAGAGGTTATGAGTGAAACATATGTAGAATGTCTGGTAAAACCGGAGGCTCCTCTTTTGCCGCGGTTTTTACGCATTGTACTGATTATGCTTACGGTGGTGTTCGGCTTTTTGACATTGCTGGGAATTGGGATGGCGCTGCTGGTGGCGATACTTGCCGGTGTGGGTGCGTATTTCGCACATCTGAATGCGGATGTGGAATATGAATATTTGTATCTGGACAAGGAAATTTCCGTGGACAAGATTATGGCACAGACCCGCAGAAAGAAAGTAGCCACTTTTGAGGTGGAGCGTATGGAGATTCTGGCACCCATCAAATCTTACAGACTGGACAATTATATGAACCGTACCTGCAAGGAAATAGATTACAGTGTCGGAAGAGAAGAACAGCCTGACCGCAGATACGTGATGTATTATGAAGGCAACCAGAAGATTATTTTGAGCCCCAGTGAGGAAATGCTGAAGGCAATTAAAAATGTAGCCCCCAGAAAAGTATTTACAGATTAATTTGGGCTTGACATTAGGTTTTAAGTCTGTTAAACTCAACAGAAATTTAATAATAAAATATATGAGGAAGTAAACACAAGGAGGAGAAAATGGGACAGATTATTGGCGAAGGAATTACCTTTGATGACGTGCTTTTGGTACCGGGATATTCCCAGGTGATTCCCAATCAGGTTGACTTGACAACATGGCTTACGAAGAAGATTAAACTCAACATTCCGATGATGAGCGCCGGTATGGATACGGTAACCG
The DNA here is from genome assembly GCA_045580245.1 of Lachnospiraceae bacterium. Classification (GTDB taxonomy): domain Bacteria; phylum Bacillota; class Clostridia; order Lachnospirales; family Lachnospiraceae; genus Acetatifactor. The sequence goes on along the minus strand of JAZNNL010000039.1, from coordinate 21,194 downwards.
AGCACCGCATGGCAATTGCAATGGCAAGACAGGGTGGTATCGGTATTATTCACAAAAATATGTCTATCGAAGCGCAGGCAGAAGAAGTAGACAAAGTAAAACGTTCAGAGAACGGTGTTATTACGGATCCCTTTTCTTTATCACCTGAACATACATTGGCAGATGCAGATGCATTGATGGCAAAGTTCAGAATTTCAGGTGTACCCATTACCGAAGGCCGCAAGCTGGTAGGTATCATCACCAACCGTGACTTAAAATTTGAAACCGATTTTTCCAAAAAGATTAAAGAATCCATGACCAGCGAAGGTCTGGTAACTGCTGAAGAAGGCATTACCTTAGAAGAAGCGAAGCAGATTCTGGCTAAGGCAAGAAAAGAAAAGCTTCCCATCGTGGACAAGGATTACAACTTAAAAGGTCTTATCACGATCAAAGATATCGAAAAGACCATTAAATATCCTTTGGCAGCAAAGGATGCACAGGGAAGACTGCTTTGTGGTGCCGCTGTAGGTATCACTGCAAACGTATTAGACCGTGTAGCTGCACTGGTAAAAGCAAAAGTAGACGTTATTGTTTTGGACTCCGCACACGGACACTCTGAAAACGTATTACGTTGCGTAAGAATGATTAAAGATGCATATCCTGAAGTACAGGTTATCGCAGGTAACGTAGCAACCGGCGAAGGCACCAGAGCTTTAATTGAAGCTGGTGCAGACGCTGTTAAGGTTGGTATCGGTCCCGGTTCCATCTGTACCACCCGTGTGGTTGCAGGTATCGGTGTACCTCAGATTTCCGCTATTATGGATGCTTACGCAGTAGCAAAAGAATATGGTATTCCTATCATCGCAGACGGTGGTATCAAGTACTCCGGCGACATCACCAAGGCAATCGCTGCAGGTGGTAGCGTATGTATGATGGGATCCATGTTTGCAGGTTGTGACGAAAGCCCGGGAACCTTCGAACTCTTCCAGGGAAGAAAATACAAAGTATACCGTGGTATGGGTTCCATCGCAGCTATGGAAAACGGCAGCAAGGACCGCTACTTCCAGGCAGACGCTAAGAAGTTGGTACCCGAAGGCGTAGAAGGCCGTGTAGCTTACAAGGGAACGGTAGAAGATACCGTATTCCAGCTGATGGGCGGTCTCCGTTCCGGTATGGGTTACTGTGGTACCCAGACTATCGAAGAATTAAAGGAACAGGGCAGATTCGTGAAGATTTCCGCAGCTTCCTTAAAGGAAAGCCATCCTCACGACATCCACATCACCAAAGAAGCCCCCAACTACAGTGTAAATGAATAAATAATAATATGTACCCCTGGTCAGTAATTGACCGGGGGTATTTTGCATGGTCTTTATGTGATGGTTTTCCATTGTGCCTATTCCTATTTAGCGGAGTGATTTATCGTTGTGGCAACTTCCTATCCCAAGCGGACCCTTGGCAAACGCCGGTACTTAGCGAAGTATTTTTGAGCTTAGTACCGTTGCGTTTGTCGTGGAGCGAAAGCGGGTCCGCGGGGATAGGAATTGCCGCAGCTATAACCCAGTCCTCGGGGATAGGAATTGCCACATATATTGTTGCACAATTCCCCCATATTATGGTAAAATAACTGTAATTGACTATAATTCCGATGTTGCATGGAGGGGATGAAATGCAGGATGGATTTTCATATGAAAATATGATAGACAAGTCCGAGTTAAAAAGGTTACAGGACGGTGTATGTCAGGCTACGGGAGTTTGCGCCTATTGTGTGGATGCTGCCGGAGAGGAACTGGCTACATGGTCTGGGGATGACAAGGACGTACTTATGACGTATTTAAGTGAGCCTTTGCGGAATGCAATATTATCCAGAGTAGAAGAAGGCTCTTTAGAGGATATTGCGGTAGAAGAGGTGGCTGACGGGGTGTTGGCAGCGGCAGTATCCATCCGTTTACAGGGGAAAACCTTATTAAACTGGATTGTGCTGGGAGTATCGGATACAGAGGATGCAGTAGCAGACAATTTGCAAAAATGCCGCAGACTGAAAGCGAGAGATTTTTATCAGGTGCTGGATTTGTTTAGGGAAGGCGGTTTTTCCATTTTTTCCAGTAAGCGTTCCCGTATCGATGCGGAAGTAGAAAGCATGCGAAACCGCTATTCCGCTGAGGAGATGCGCAATTCATTGGATAGAATAGAAGCAATGGCGGAGGTGGTCCAGCTTTTGGACAGTGATGATGCCATAGAAGCAATCATGACGAAAATGCTTGCCATTGTCAGTGAACATCTGCGTATAACCAGTGCACATATTTGTCAGCAATATCCAAAAGAGAAAACGGTGGATATTCTGGCAGAATGGCATGCGAAGGGGATTGTTCCGCCCTTTGATAAAACCAGAGGCATTGCGGCTACAGAGCTGGTTTTTTCGGACAAGCCGGTTATTATTTCGTCGGACAGGATTCATACGGAACAGGAAGCCCAAAAATGGCTGGGGTATCATGTGAAGGCTTTCATTATTTTCCCTTTGATGAAAAATACTAACGGTGGTATGGTTATTTGCTTTAACCAGGCAAGAGAGGACCATATCTGGACTGTGGAAGAAGTGAAATTTATTTCTGACGCAGTTAAAATCCTGCAAAGTATACTGACAAGGCGCATCCAGAAAAATTCGTTGGCAGGCTCCTATGCTTCGCTTGGTGCAGTTTTAGAAAATGTGGGATGTGGTATTTACGTTAAGGAAGTGGACACGGATAAAATACTGTTCGTGAATAAAGTGTTGAAAAATACTTTTTCTACAGAACTGCGGGACGGTACTTTTGAAAGACTGATTACCCAAGATGTGACAGAACAGGGCCGTAGCGGTTCCAAGGAAGTCTACGATATGGCCGGTGAAAAATGGTACGACCTTTTGTACACGGAAATAGTATGGGTAGACGGTAACAAAGCTGCACTGTATTCCCTGTATGATATCACAGACAAAAAGATTTATCAGGAGAAGATAGAACAGCAGGCGTATACGGATTTCCTTACCGGACTTTACAACCGTATGTGTTGTGAAAGAGATTTGGCATGGTATGTGGACGATGCAGGAAAGCGTCAGGTGAAGGGTGGCCTGTTATACATCGATTTGGATGATTTTAAGCATATCAATGACGGCTTGGGACATCAATACGGTGACGTTTTGCTGAAAGAAATATCAGAAGCCCTCGCCAAAGTGGAGGGTGTAAAGACAACCTGTTACCGGGTGGGTGGCGACGAATTTGTTGTGGTAATTCCGCCGGAGAGTTTTGCGGAGTCAGAACGTATTATTGCGGATATCCGCTACATTTTCTCACAACCCTGGAATTTGAAACAGGCAGATTATTACTGTACCATGAGTATGGGTGTGGTCACGTTCCCTGACGATGGCAACCGGGTACAGGATTTAATTAAAAAAGCGGATATTGCCATGTATGAGGCTAAAAAGAGAGGCAAAAACCGTATTGCAAGATATGCAGAAGGGTTGGCATCCTATTCCGGCAGAAGACTGGACATGGAGAAAAATATGCGTGATGCCACGGTGGCAGGATATAAGGAGTTTGAGATTTATTATCAGCCTATTATCGATATCTCATTGCCGGGAACGCCCTGTACGGGTGCCGAAGCATTAATCCGCTGGAACAGCAAATCCATGGGATTTGTTTCACCTGCAGAATTTATACCACTGGCAGAATATCTGGGACTGATTAATCCCATAGGAAATCATGTGTTGTCAGAAGCCTGCAAGGAGTGTAAACGCTGGAATGATAGCGGATATCCCGGCTATAAAGTAAATGTGAACCTTTCGGTGGTACAGCTTTTACAAAACGATATTGTGGAAGTGGTGAAACAGGTACTGGAAGAAACCGGCATCACACCCCATAATCTGACGCTGGAGGTTACAGAGAGCCTTGCCATTAATGATATGGAGCGTATGAAAGAAATTCTTATCAGTATTAAGGAGCTGGGTGTGAGGATTGCACTGGATGATTTCGGAACAGGCTATTCCTGCTTAAATCATATCAGGGAGTTTCCTTTTGATGTGATTAAGGTGGACCAGAGCTTTGTGAAGGATTTGGCAGAGGATGCCTATTCCCAGTCTTTTATTAAGCTGGTAGCGGAACTGGCAGAAACAATCGGTGTCAGTATCTGTGTGGAAGGCATTGAGACCGAGGAACAGTATAGAGTACTGGAAGGCATGCGGGTACGTATGGTACAGGGGTATTATTTTGACAAACCTATGCCTCAGGCAGATTTTGCGAAGAAATATGTCTAAAACTGCTTGAAATACCGCAAGGAATCATGTAGTATAAGAATATGGCTGCACAACTGGCGGAAATACAGCAATGGCTGTTGTGGGAGTACCCACAGGGAGTGTAGTAATAAATTTGAAGCCGACCGCCTGGGCGACCACTGTATGTGCCGCTCAGGCGGGTTTTTATTCCATAAAGGACAGCGCCCCGTAAGGGCAATGTCGCGACTCAATACGCAATAGGAGGAAAGAAGATGAACGTATTATCACTGGAACAGGAACTGAAAGAAAACAGCTATCCCGGAAGAGGTATTGTAATCGGTAAATCTGCAGACGGAAAATATGCAGTTACCGCATACTTTATCATGGGACGCAGCTCAAACAGCAGAAACAGGGTATTTGTGGAAGAAGGACAGGGTATCCGCACAGAAGCATTTGACCCTTCCAAGTTAGAAGATCCCAGCTTAATTATTTACGCACCCGTACGTGTGCTGGGCAACAAGACCATCGTAACCAATGGTGACCAGACTGATACCATTTATGAAGGAATGGATAAGCAGCTTACTTTTGAGCAGTCACTGCGCAGCAGAGAGTTTGAACCGGACGGTCCTAACTACACCCCTCGTATTTCCGGTATCATGCACATTGAAAACGGTACTTACAATTATGCAATGTCTATCTTAAAGAGCAACAACGGAGATCCTTCCTCCTGCAACCGCTATACTTATGCATACGAAAATCCCAAGGCAGGTGAAGGCCGTTTTATCCACACCTATATGCATGACGGCAACCCTCTGCCCAGCTTTGAAGGAGAACCCAAGGTGGTAACCATTCCCAACGATATGGATGAATTCACCAATATGCTCTGGAATTCCTTAAATGAAGAAAATAAGGTATCTTTATTTGTAAGATACATCGACATCGCAACCGGTGCCTACAGAACCAAAATTGTAAACAAGAATGTATAATTTTGAAAAAGATTGCTGTGCGCAGTTTGAAAATATATCCTGTGCCGAACCCTTGGAAGACGTCGGCACTTGGCGAGGTCAAGGCGAAATATGTTTCGCCTTCGAGCCTAGTACCGCTACGTCTTTCATGGAGCGAGAGCGTGTTCGAAGCAGGATATATTTACAGGCTGCGTGCAGAAAACTTTTTCAAAAATAGCGAAAAGGAGAAAACAAGATGAACGAAATCGAATTAAAATATGGCTGTAACCCTAATCAGAAGCCTTCCCGTATTTATATGGAGGATGGCAGTGAACTGCCTGTTACCGTATTAAACGGTAAGCCCGGCTACATTAACTTTCTGGATGCTTTTAACGGCTGGCAGCTGGTAAAAGAATTAAAGAAAGCAACAGGACTTCCTGCAGCAACTTCTTTTAAGCATGTATCTCCCGCAGGTGCGGCAGTGGGTATGCCCTTAGATGAAACTTTGGCAAAGATTTACTGGGTAGATGATTTGGGTGAATTATCTCCTCTTGCATGTGCTTACGCAAGGGCGCGTGGCGCAGACAGAATGTCATCTTTTGGTGATTTTATTGCACTTTCCGATATTTGTGATGCAGATACCGCAAGACTGATTAAGAGAGAAGTATCTGACGGTGTGATTGCGCCCGGTTATACCGAAGAAGCACTGGAAATGTTAAAGGCTAAGAAGAAAGGTGCATATAATGTAATTCAGATAGATGAAAACTATGTACCTGCAGAACTGGAAAAGAAACAGGTTTACGGCATTACGTTTGAACAGGGCAGAAATGAGCTGGATGTAGATACCGTATTACCCGGAAATATCGTAACAAAGAACAAAGACTTGTCTGAACAGGCACTGATGGATATGAAGGTGGCACTGATTACCTTAAAGTATACCCAGTCCAACTCCGTATGTTATGTAAAGGACGGTCAGGCAATCGGTATCGGTGCAGGTCAGCAGTCCCGTGTACATTGTACCCGTCTGGCAGGCCAGAAGGCTGACAACTGGTTTTTACGCCAGTCTCCCCAGGTACTGTCCCTGCAGTTTGTAGATACTTTGGGCAGAGCAGACAGAGACAATGCCATCGATAACTATATCGGTGATGAATACATGGATGTTCTGGCAGAAGGTGCATGGCAGAGAGTATTTAAAGTAAAACCTCCTGTATTTACTGCAGAAGAAAAGAGAGCATGGTTAGATAAGATGCAGGATGTAACCGTAGGTTCCGACGCATTCTTCCCCTTCTCTGACAATGTGGAAAGAGCACGTAAGAGCGGTGTGAAGTATATTGCACAGCCCGGTGGCTCCGTAAGAGATGATTTGGTTATAGAATGTTGTGATAAGTATGATATGGTAATGACCTTTACCGGTATCAGACTGTTCCATCACTAATTTTTGCCGGCCGCTTTGCGGCCGGGAGCCGGGTATTCCCTAGGGGGAGTATCCGGCTCTCGGTCGAATTGGGCAGGATAGATTCGATTGGTTGGGGTAACAGATAAAAAGTATAGCAAAAAAGAAATGAAGTGGGGCGAAGTTTATGACATTACAGGATTTTGACAGGTTTGAACAAATTACCATACAGTGCCATGACAATCCGGATGCAGATACACTGGCAGCGGGATATGGTTTATATTGTTATTTTTTGGAAAAAGGTAAAAAAGTGGAGCTGGTATACAGTGGCAGGTTTGAAATCCGTAAATCCAATCTCTGTCTGATGGTGGAGGAATTACAAATCCCGGTTAAGTATTTAGAGCCCATCAAAGAAGGAAAGATTCAAAGACAGGGACTTTTACTGACTGTGGACTGCCAATACGGCGCAGGAAATGTAACCGGCTTAACGGGAGAAGAAATTGCCATTATTGACCACCATCAGGTAGAAAATGATGAGGTAGAGCTGAGTATTATTCAGCCCAATCTGGGAAGTTGTTCTACTTTGGTATGGAAATTATTAAAAGAAGCCGGGTATACCATAACAGATGACAATAATCTGGGGACGGCACTGTATTACGGTCTGTATACGGATACCAATCAGTTTGCTGAAATTCACAATCCGTTGGATATGGATATGAGAGAAGCACTGCCGTATGACCAGTCTAAGATAACCTTATTCCGTAATTGCAATCTTTCTTTAAGAGAACTGGAAATAGCAGGCGTTGCCATGATCCGTTACAGCTACAATGATGATTATCAGTTTGCGGTAATCAAAGCCCAGCCCTGTGACCCGAACATTTTGGGACTGATTGCGGATTTTCTGTTACAGGTAGATATTGTGAATACCTGTGTGGTGTTTAATGAAAGCGGAGGCGGATATAAGTTTTCTGTAAGAAGCTGTATCAAGGAAGTGAATGCCAGCGAGCTGGCGTCTTATCTGGCGGAAAATATCGGTTCCGGTGGCGGACATTATGAAAAAGCCGGCGGTTTTATCGGTACGAAAAAATACGAAGAATACTATCCTACTCTGCATGCGGAAGCATACTTTAATAACCGCATGACCCAGTATTTTGACAGTTTTGATATTCTGTATGCAAAGGACTATGAAGCGGATGTAAACAGTATGAAACTGTACGAAAAGAAGAAACTGCCCATTGGGTATGTGAAGGCATCGGAAATGCTACCTGTAGGAACACCGATTACCATCCGTACCCTGGAGGGAGATATCAACACCGTAGTGGAAGAAGATTTATTTATTCTGATTGGGATTAAAGGTGAAGTATATCCGAACCATCGCGATAAGTTTGAGAGAGCGTATGCTGCAAGCGCAGAACCCTATATTTATGATAAAGAAACAATGGAGTATCTGCCCACCATCAAAAACCGTGCCAGCGGAAACGATTTGATTCTTGTGGATTATGCGAAAACCTGTATCCCTACCGGAACGGTACGCATATATGCAAGTCCCCTTACAAAAGGCATGAAGTTATTTGTGGAATGGGAAAAAGAAAAATACATGTTAGGTAAGCCCGGGGATTATCTGGCTGTCAGATGTGATGATTTAAAGGATGCGTATATTATCGAAAAAGACATTTTTTCAAAAACCTACAATCAGGTAGGCTAGAGGATACAATTTGTCCTTGCAAAGAATAAAGGGAATGGGATATGGAGAAAAAATATATATACGATGCATTTATAAGCTACAGACATACAGAGTTAGATAAATTTGTGGCAGAGAATCTGCACAGACAATTGGAGACGTTTAAACTGCCGGGCAACATTGCCAAAAAGAAAACAGGACGTACGAAAATCGAGCGTGTTTTCCGAGATAAAGACGAGCTGCCTTTGACCAATAATCTGGAAGACCCGATTCTAAAGGCACTGGAAAACGCAGAGTATCTGATTGTGATTTGCTCTCCCAGATTACGGGAGTCCTTGTGGTGTAAAAAGGAGATAGAAACCTTTATTGGTTTGCATGGCAGGGAAAAAGTCCTGGCGGTGCTGATAGAGGGAGAACCCAGCGAGTCATTTCCGGAGGAACTTCTGTATGCAGAAGAAGTGATAACCCATGAAGACGGTACCCGGGAAGTGGTCAAGAAGCCCATGGAACCGTTGGCAGCGGATATCAGAGGGAAAAACAAAAAGGAAATGTTAAAGGCCATGCGTACGGAGATGTTGCGTCTTTTGGCTCCCATGTTTTCGTTAACCTATGATGATTTGCGCCAAAGGCACAGAGAACGCCGCATGAAGCGTATCTTAACTGCGGTGTGCATCGGTGCGGCGGTTTGTCTGCTTTTTGGTGCTGTCAGTACAGCTATGGCATTGCGGATTCATAAGCAGAAAGCGCAGATCGAAACCCAGAATGCGGAAATCCAGACCCAGAATGCGGAGATTCAGGCCCAAAGTGAAGAAATTCAGAATCAGAATCAGTTGTTAGCTGAAAATCAGGCCATTGTACTGGCAGAAGAAGCACAAAGGAAGTTGGAAGAGGGCGACAGAACCGGTGCAATTGCTACCGCAGTTACAGCACTGACAGAATATGAAGAAATACCCATGCCTTACACGGCCCAGGCACAGTATGCACTGACCCAGAGCTTACGGCCTTACGATACCAACAGCTACATCAAAGCAAAATATCAGCTGGAAACTGTCGGCAATATTGAATTTATGAAGGTTGCATCCGGTGGTAAAATTCTTCTGACAGGGGATTCTTCAGGTGCTTTGATTCTGTGGGATTTGACTGAAGGGTCTGTGATTTATCCGTTAATGGATATGGATTTAATAGATAAGCCACAATGCAGTGAAAGAAAATGTGCCTTTGTAAGCAGTCATACATTGGCTTGTGTGGATGAGGCCGGAAAAATCATTATTTATAGTATTGCAGAGAATGCAACGTTCCATAGAGAATCGGTGCTTGGGGTAGAAATAGTTAACAGTCTGGAAGGAGACCCGGCAAGCAATCTGTATGCGGATGATGAAGGCAAATATCTTTTGGTGCAAACCGATAATACATTACAGGTATATCTGGCAGACACATGGGAACTTTTAACAGAGTATACCATGGAAGCAAATACCGTGTTTAGCGGCGACTTTTTCTTTGATGAGGAAGGTAAGTATCTGGCGTTTGGAGAGAAGATAGTGAATCCGGAGAATACATGGTCATTGGAAGCAGAGTGGCAAATCCGGTTTTTAAATCTTTCTACAGGTACCGCCAGTCCTGCTGTAGAGATTGGCATTAGTTATATTAAGGATGTCTGTTTTGCGGATGGAAGGGCCTATGTGTTGTATTCAGAAGCAGATGGGAATATTATGGACCACTTAACAGTACTTTTTGCATGCAATCCGGACAATGTTGAGATTTATTGGCAAAACCGGTACGAAGGAGAAGAAGGGAATACACTGGTACCTTCTTATGCCGAAGGCGTAAACCGGTTATTGATGATTACGACCTATGATGCCTATGCAGTTGAGCGGGCAGACGGAAGTTTTCATGGGATGACAACGATGGGAAGCACCATTGTTGGCAGTGCCGTTTATGTGAACCGGGATATGTATATTCTGTTTACCAGAGACGGGAAGTATTATCTCATGGATGGAGAGGTCATGGATGCCTATCATATTTTAGGATTGTTCCAATGTAGCAGTGATAATGTGGAACAGTTTATGATTGCGGGCAATAGTTTTTTGGTTAAGGAATATACGGATAACAGGATAACCTATTACCAATACAGTATGGGAGAGGATGTGGCACCCTATGATGGAACGGTTACGGAAACAGAAGATACCTGTTATTTTGCTTCTGAAGCCATAGGTCTTGCCCGGGAGTATAACATGAGCAAGTCTCAACTGGCAAATTATGCATTTTATAATGAAGACGGTTCATTGATAGGTATTAGTTATACAGACGAATCCTTAGAGATTTACCGCACTGATGATAAGCAGTATGTGGGCGGCGTAGAAGAACTGGCAGGAAATATCCAGAGCTTTGCAGGAACGGATGGCGCAGGAAACTTTTACGTAAAAGGCATTTCTTACGGGTATATGTTTAATGCTGACGGAGAACTTTTGGCAGAGCTGGAAGGATTGGTTTTTGTAGATAAGGACGCAAACCGGCTGATATTAAAGGACGGCTCGGACAACCTTTTGGAGGTACCTATATATACTGCGGAAGAACTGCTTGCTAAGGCAGAGGCATATGTGCTAAGATAAAATATATTCAGAATTTGTGAGGTAAACTGAAATGAGTGAAGTAGAAAGCAAGAATTTTATAGAACAGATTATAGACAAGGATCTGGCAGAAGGCGTGTATGATACCGTGCATACCCGTTTTCCACCGGAACCCAACGGATATCTGCATATCGGACATGCTAAGAGTATTCTGTTAAACTATGGTCTGGCACAGAAATATAACGGTAAATTCAATATGCGTTTTGACGATACCAATCCTACCAAAGAAAAGATTGAGTTCGTTGAGTCCATTAAGGCGGATATCGCATGGTTAGGTGCAGACTGGGAAGACAGACTTTTCTTTGCATCCGATTACTTTGAGGAAATGTACGAAGGTGCCGTTAAGTTGATTAAAAAAGGAAAAGCGTATGTATCTGATTTAACTGCGGAACAGATCAGAGAATACAGAGGTACCCTGACCGAGCCCGGTAAAGAAGACCCTTATGCATCCAGAAGTATAGAAGAAAACTTACAGTTGTTTGAGGAGATGAAGGAAGGCAAATACGAAGACGGTACCAAAGTACTCCGTGCGCGTATTGATATGGCATCTCCTAATATCAATATGCGTGACCCGGTTATTTACCGTGTGGCACATATGACCCATCATAACACCGGTGATAAGTGGTGTATTTATCCTATGTACGATTTTGCACATCCCATTGAGGATGCTATTGAGGGAATTACCCACTCTATCTGTACACTGGAATTTGAGGACCACAGACCTCTTTACGATTGGGTAGTGAGGGAACTGGAATATGTAAATCCTCCCAAGCAGATTGAATTTGCGAAATTATATCTGACCAATGTGGTAACCGGTAAACGTTATATTAAGAGACTGGTGGAAGAAGGTATCGTAGACGGCTGGGATGATCCCAGACTGGTATCCATTGCAGCACTGCGTCGTCGTGGTTTCACACCGGAATCCATCAAGTTGTTCGTAGATTTGTGCGGTGTTTCCAAAGCTAATTCTTCCGTAGATTATGCAATGCTTGAGTACTGTATCCGTGAGGACTTAAAATTAAAGAAACCCCGTGTGATGGCAGTCTTAGACCCGGTTAAGCTTGTAATTGATAACTATCCAGAAGGACAGACCGAAATGTTAACTGCGCCCAACAACCTTGAAAACGAAGAACTGGGTAACAGAGAGATTCCTTTTGGAAAAGAACTCTATATCGAGAGAGAAGACTTTATGGAGGAACCTCCTAAGAAATACTTCCGTCTGTTTCCGGGTAACGAAGTACGTCTGATGAATGCTTACTTTGTAACCTGCACCGGTTGCGTAAAGGATGAAAACGGTGTGGTAACGGAAGTACATTGTACCTACGACCCGGCATCCAAGGGCGGTAACAGCCCTGACGGCAGAAAAGTAAAAGGTACCATTCACTGGGTACCTGCTAAGGAAGCTATCAAAGCAGAAGTAAGACTCTATGAAAACATTATTGATGAAGAAAAAGGCGTATACAACGAAGACGGCAGCCTGAATCTGAATCCCAATTCCCTGACTGTCAAAGAGGCTTACGTAGAACCTTCCCTGGCACAGGCAAAGGCTTATGAAAGCTTCCAGTTTGTGCGAAACGGTTTCTTCTGTGTGGATTACAAGGATTCTAAAGAAGGCGCACCGGTATTTAACAGAATTGTATCCTTAAAGAGCTCATTTGTGTTACCGAAGAAGGAGGATTAAAATGGCGGGTTTACTGTCAGGACTATCCGGACTGGGGTTGGGAAATCTGGAAAATGTACAGATTTTCGAGGACCCTAAGGAAGAAAAGAAAGAATCAAAAGCGGAAACGGTAGAAATATCAGAGAAAGATTTGATATTGGACAGAAGTTTTGAGTGTCCTGTTTGCGATTCAAAAATCACCAGTAAAATTATGAAAACCGGTAAGGCTAAATTAATGCATACCGATAGGGATTTGCGTCCTGTGTATGAGGGAATTGATGCCCAAAAATATGATGCCATCCTGTGTCCTATTTGCGGTTTCTCTGCATTGAGCCGTTATTTTAAACCTATGACAGCCGGACAGAGAAAACTGATAAAGGAAACCATCAGCCAGAAAGTACAGCTGCATACCTATGGTGGCGATATCTATACCTATGAGGAAGCAATGGAGCGCTATAAGCTGGCACTGGTTTGCAGTATTGTGAAACAGGCAAAAGCCAGTGAAAAGGCTTATACCTGTTTGAAATCTGCATGGGTACTGCGTGGTTGGCAGGAAGAAATTAAAAAAGCCGGCACAGACACTTCCAAATTGAAAGCATTGCAGGAAGAAGAAAAAGAATATTTAAAGAATGCATTAGAAGGTTTTATTAATGCAAAAGCATCTGAGAGCTTTCCTATTTGCGGAATGGATGAGATGACGATTGATATACTGATAGCTGAACTTGCATTTGAATTTGGCAAGTATGATATCGCTTCCAAGCTGATAGCAAGTGTTTTGACTTCACCCGCTGCAAATGCCAGAACAAAAGAGAAGGCACGCGAGCTAAAGGATGAAATCTTAGCGGCATTAAAACAATCCAAATAAAAAAGAGTCCATTGGACTCTTTTTTATTTTTTGCTCTGCAGGTTTTTATTCTGCGGGAATTTCGTCGTCTTCGTCGAAGAATTCTTCTACTTTTTCTTCTGCCTGTTCTGCAACATCAGAAACCAGGTCAGAGAGCTTTTCAAAAGGTGCTTCTTCTGCAACATTTTCAACAGTTTCTTCAACTGCTTCAGCAGCGTCTTCCAGATTTAAGGAAACATAAGAGCGGTTAGCTTCATCATCTAAATCTTCGCTGAAATCATCATAATCATCATCTACACACTCTTCAGGTGCAGCATTTTCATTCTTTTTCTTGAAATAATAGTAAGCACCAGCTCCGGCAGCAGCGGCTGCAGCAGTCAGTAATAAAAATTTACCAAATTTCTTAGCCATGGATATTCTCCTTTCACTTTTCGTATTTAATCTGATATAGACATTTTAATACTATTTTATGGAAAAGAAAAGAGATTATGTATAAAAAGTTCATAAAAAAATTTCGTAGAGTTTTCCTATTTTTACGACTTGAAGACAAAAGCATATTATGATATATTAATAATCTGACTGATTAAGTCAATGAAAAGGTTCTGCAGGGCAAAAAAGAGAGTTCTAAAATAGCAGAAAGTAAGGTTATAGATATGAACGATAAGTTTTTTGATTTGAAAAAAGAAAAACAGGACAGAATGATAAATGCGGCGTTGAAGGTGTTTGCCCAAAAAGGCTACCGCCATGCCAGTACGGATGATATCGTAAAAGAAGCGGCTATCAGCAAAGGGCTATTGTTCCACTATTTTGGCAGTAAGCTGGGACTGTATACCTTTATTTATGATTACAGTGTGAGATACATGGTACTGGAATTAAAATCAGCGGTAGGGGAAAAGGAAACCAATTTGTTTGAAATACTCAAGCAAATTGAGTTTGCCAAGATACAGGCCCTAAAGGGATATCCCTACATGCAGCAGTTCCTAAACCGTTCTGCCGGTGAAGACGTCAGCGAAGCACTGGTAGCAGTGGAAGAGATGCGGAGCATGCTGGCAGAAACTTATGACAGCCTGTGGTCCCAGATAGATTTTTCATCATTACCGGAAGAAGTAGATGGCAATAAACTCTGCAAAATGGTAGACTATACCGTCCAAGGCCTTATGACGGAACGTTTCCGTGATGCCTCCTTCCAACCTGACATGCTATATGCAGAAATTTGTCAATATATAAACCTGTTACAAAACTTAGTAAAGTAAGGGTGGTGTGAGAACGTCTAATACTTCCCGGGTGTAAAAAGATTCCTTGCAGACTCGCTTTCGCTCCATGAGAAACGTAACGGTACTAAACGCAAAGGCTCCTCTACAATAATTGTAGAGAAGCCTTTTTTGTTAAGTGCCGACGTTTCCCAAGGGTCTGCGCCGGAAAGCTTTTTACATCCGGGGAGTATTAGACGATTCCCCCACCACCCTTATTTACTCATTTTGTACACAGGGTCGGCAGGGTAGCCTCCCTTTAATTTCTGCATACCGCGTTGTACGGCATCTTTGGAGTTCTTCCAGTCAGCATCTTTGTTCAGATAGTCAAATTTTTCAATCAGCCAGGATACATCTTCATAGAGACGTTCCAAATTGTCGCGGGTAAGATTTTTTAACATGTCGTAAAATTCTACCCGTTCTTTGTCGGAAAGTTTACTTTCCATGGCATCACACAAATCCCCGAAATGACTTAAACAAAATCCTTTTCCGTTTTTGATGCGGGAGCGGAAATCTTCATCCCTTTTATACATCATAAAGAAAGTGTCCAGATAACGCTCATAATGGTCTTTG
Organism: Lachnospiraceae bacterium; assembly: GCA_045580245.1. Classification (GTDB taxonomy): domain Bacteria; phylum Bacillota; class Clostridia; order Lachnospirales; family Lachnospiraceae; genus Acetatifactor. Next base: position 6,000 of record JAZNNL010000039.1, on the reverse strand, counting down.
TAGTAGTTACAGATGTAGCAGGATTCTTCCTTTGCATTGACCCAGGCACTGACGGGATTTGAGGAAGAGGCATCTTTGCGGAACTTGTCCTTTAAAGAAATGCGTCCCGGCGTATAGGATTTGGTCTGCTTATCAAATTCTTCTAACATGCGTTTGTAATGGGTCTTTAAAATCCAACCGTTACCAAGCGTGTTCCCGTAGTCAAACATCTTTTTAAAGTGGGTGCGGCAAAACCCTTCTTTGTCAGTGCGTTCTCTGGTATCGCTTTCCATATAGGAAGAGCCGGAGCCTAAAACAAAGTCTAACAGGTCCTGCTCGATTTTTCTTTCGATAAAGCAGAAAGGACATTCGTCATTGGCATTTACTGCGTCGTTTAAAGGTATCATATATAATTGTTCTTTCATAGTGACCTCTCATTCTGTAATATGATTATAGGTGTAGTGCGACTGGTATTCTGTATTTTGCGTATATATTGAAGTGCCTGTTGGGGCTTTGTATGATATAGTATATATTGTAGGATAACTTCGGTAAAAAGGCAATTGGTTGTTGCATATATTGAAGGGAAGAAAAGGTGTTATATAGGGGTAGGGACAGATGTCTGAATGAGAGAGGGCGGCCCTATGCCCGCTAACCGGTAATGAGAGGAAAACAGACATGAAAGTTGTAGATATGCATTGTGATACCATATCCGCATTATTAAAGGCACGTCGGAAAGGCGAAGAGGTTTCGTTACGGAAAAATCCGTTCCATCTGGATTTGGAGAAAATGAGTACAGGCGATTATCTCTTACAAAATTTTGCACTGTTTGTGGAAATGGAAGCCTGTCAGGACCCGTGGCTGGAAGTGCAGGTGTTGCTTGATTTGTATGAAGAGGAAATGCAGGCAAATGCAGATTGGATATTGCCGGTATTGTCCGCAGCAGATATTAGGAAAAACAGCAAACAGGGAAAGATGTCTGCTATGCTTACGGTGGAAGAAGGCGGTGTCTGTGGCGGTAACCTGGATAAATTAAAGATTTTGTATAAGCAGGGAGTACGTATGATGACACTTTCCTGGAACTATCCAAATGAACTTGGATATCCCAATCTGGACAGAGAAAAGGGGAAGGCGGTACGGCTGGTTGCAAAGAGTTTAGAGGCTCTAAAAGCGGATGAAATGGTGAAAGCCTATCTGAATACGCCGAATACGGAAAAGGGGCTTACAGAGACCGGCAGGGCCTTTGTGACATGTATGGAAGAACTGGGGATGATTATTGATGTATCCCATATGTCCGATGCAGGATTTTATGATGTGCTTGCCTGTACAAAGAAGCCCTTTGTGGCAAGCCACAGTAATGCCAGAAGTATTTGTCCCTGTGCCAGAAACCTCAGTGACGATATGATACATAAATTGGCAGAACGGGGTGGTGTTACAGGCTTAAACTTTTGTGCTGACTTTTTAACCCAGTTGCCGGTAGAAGTACATAATCCGGGTACGATTGAAGCGATTGTGACTCATGCAAAATACATTACAAATCTTGGCGGCATAGAGTGCCTTGGGCTTGGCAGTGACTTTGACGGTATTGACACCCACGAAGAACTCCCCGGTGCAGACTGTATGGAGAGACTTTGGAATGCCATGAAAAAAGGTGGATTTAAGGAAAGAGAGTTGGATAAGATTTTTAGTGCGAATGTGTTGAGGGTTTATGAGGAAGTTTTGCGGTAGCAGTGTTGTTTACCCGCACGAAGTGTTATGAATAAAAAACGCAGTCTGACATCTAAAATGCAGACTGCGTTTTTAAATGACAGTTGTTTACTCTGTAACCAGTGCCTGATAAAAATCCTTAATCGTATCATAGATATAATCCGGCTTATACTGTGATTCTGCCACTTCTTCGGGGGTGGCTTCGCCGGTGTATATCACACAGGTTTCCACGCCGGCGTTGATGCCGCAGGCAATGTCGGTGTAGAGACGGTCACCCACTACAAGAGTTTCTTCCGGTGTAAAGCCGGACATGTTCATGCAAACATCACATACTTTACGGGAGGGCTTACCCAGATAAATGGGTTTCTTACCTGTAGAGGAAGTCAGCATATCGCAGATAGCACCACAGTCGGGAATGAAGCCAAAATCTATGGGGCAACATAAATCCGGATTGGTTGCGTAGAAAGGGACATCCGTAGTGGAGAGTGCCTGACATGCATTGATTAACTTTGCGTAAGTCAGTTCACTGTCGTAGCCAACCAGAATGCAATCAATATCGGTTTCGGGTTTTTCTGTAACGGTCAGATTGTTTTTCTCTAATTCCTCTATAAAAGATTTGGTACCCAGTACAAAAATTTTTTTGTCAGCAAAATTTTCTTTTAAAAATTGTATGGTCATGTAGCCGGAAGTGATAAATTGGTCTTCCGTGGTTTGCAGATGAAATTTTTCTGCAAATTTTTCTACATAATCTTCGCCGCTCTTTGTAGAGTTGTTTGTGATGAAATAGGACTTGCCGCCAATTTTTTCAATATAGGCAAGTAAATCGGCACTTCCTTCGTAAAGGGTGTCGCCTACAGCTATAGTGCCGTCAATATCAAATAAAAAGAGTTTCTTGTTTTTAAACATAGTCATCATACCTTTCTGGAAACCGCGTAAATTTCATGGCCTGTCACGCAGCGACGTATTTTTGTATATGTTAGTATACCAATGTAATCAGTTTATTATAGCATAAGTGGATAGCGGCATGCAAATATAGGAAAACTTGTACAAATAATACTTGTATTGTGCATGAAAGGCAGTTTCTTATATCAAGCGATTATGATATGATATGGGAAAGCGTTTTAGTGATAAATCCCGTGGTAGTAGTATGCAAAAGAGAATGTATGGAAGGAGCATGCAGAGCATGAAAGAAGAATGTATCATTTGTAAAGCCCCATTAGAATATTTGGAAGAAGATACTTTGATGGAATGTGCAATCTGTCATAAAAAAGAAAATAGTAAAACCAGATGTGTAAAGGGGCACTATGTATGTAATGCATGTCATGTAACCGGTATGGACAGTATTATCGGTATATGTCTGACCGAGAACAGCAAGAATCCGGTTTTCATATTGGAAAAGATGATGCAATTACCCTTTTGTCATATGCATGGTCCGGAGCATCATGTCATGGTAGGTGCAGCACTGCTGACTGCTTATAAGAATGCAGGTGGTGAACTGGATTTGGAAAAAGCATTGATAGAAATGCAAAGCAGGGGAAAAGCGGTTCCCGGAGGCGCCTGTGGTTTCTGGGGAGCTTGTGGTGCAGGCATCAGTGCAGGAATGTACATGTCTATTGTTACCAAATCGACACCCTTGGCAAAAGAAACATGGGGATTATCCAATCAGATGACTTCGGCGGCACTGGGAAGCATTGGTGCAGTAGGCGGGCCCAGATGTTGTAAGCGGGATTCTTTTTTAGCCATTGTGGAAGCGGTGAAATTTACGGAAAAGAATTTGGGTATCCGTATGGAATTGGGGGATATATCATGTACCCACTCAGCAAAAAATAATCAGTGTATCGGAGACAGATGTCCCTTTAACGGAAAAGAGGAGAAATGAAAACAAAAATAGCTTTTATCTGTGTACATAATTCCTGCAGAAGCCAGATGGCAGAGGCATTAGGGAAAAAATATTTAGCGGATATCTGTGAATGTTATTCCGCAGGGACACAGGTAAAACCCCGGATAAATCAGGATGCGGTGCGCCTGATGAAAGAGCATTACGGTATCGATATGGAAAAAGACCAGTATTCCAAACTGCTTAAAGATATTCCCGAGGCGGATTATTACATATCCATGGGCTGTAATGTGACTTGTCCCTATCTTCCCGGCAAAATCAATTTAAACTGGGGACTGGAAGACCCTACGGGGAAATCGGATGAGCAGTTTTTGGAAATCATGAAGGTTATAGAGGAGAAAGTTTTGGCACTACGGGAAGAAATCTTAAAGAAAACTGTTTAAAACCACCGACACATGGAGGAGAAATATATGAACGGCGTAAATAAAACTTTGTATATACCTTTATACGGAAAAGCATTTGTTAGTAAAAAAGGAATCATTCTTCATGACGCAAAAGCAGAAGAAATATGGCAGACAGAAGGATTTGCGTTGAAAGGAAAGTCAAAATCCAAGTGGCTTGCCTATTATATGGGCATGCGTTCTGCAGTGTTTGATAAATGGGTAGAAAAGCAGATGAATAGCCACAGAGAGGCTGTCATTATACATATCGGTTGCGGGATGGACAGCAGGGTGGAACGTGTCGGTACCATGCAACATGTCTGGTACGATGTGGATTTTCCTGAGGTTATTGCAGAACGGAAACAGTATTACAAGGAAACAGAAACCTATCATATGCTGGAGTCCGATGCAAGGGAAAATGGCTGGCTTCATGCCATACCCCAAGGGAAAAATGCAATTATCGTTATGGAAGGCGTGAGCATGTATTTTAAACTTGAGGAGTTAAAAAGTCTGCTTGCGGATATAAGGAGCCATTTTGAACGGGTTAGCGTTTTGATGGATTGTTATACTACATTTGCCGCAAAAGCGTCAAAGTACAAAAACCCCATCAATGATGTGGGTGTTACGGTGGTTTATGGAATTGATGATCCTATGGTATTGGAAGAAGGAACCGGTATAACATTCGTAAAAGAACACGAGATGACACCTGTAAGTCTGGTGAATGAATTAACGGGTCTGGAGAGGCTTGTATTTAAGAAAGTCTTTGGTGGGAAGTTTTCGAAGAAAATGTACCGGTTATATGAGTACCATACCAGTAAAACTGTTGACAAATAAAGGCCGGAATGGTAGGGTTAATAGTGGATTGCATAGTGGCAGATGAAATTGCTGAATCTCACAGGTAAAAGGACAGAGTGAGTATATATAAATATAATATATTTGTGCGTACTTATGATAGAGATTTCTTTGGAGCAGTGTAAAATCAGCTGCTCCAATTTTTTTTATGCGATGAACCGGCGCAGAGGAGGGGAGACTTCGCAAATAGTTAGTTTTACTTAGGAGGAAATTATGTTAGCAAACATGGAAGCAACATTATTGCCGATTGTAAAAACCATTAATGAGTATTTGTCCAGCTACATTCTGGTTATACTTTTGGTAGCGGTAGGTCTGTGGTATACCATAAAGACCAAATTCGTACAGGTACGTTATTTTGGTGCCGGTATGAAAAAAGTATTTGGGAATCTGTCTTTAAATGGTGGAAAACAGGAAAACGGTATGAGTTCTTTTCAGGCCCTTGCCACCGCTATTGCAGCCCAGGTAGGTACCGGTAATGTTATCGGTGCATCCGGTGCGATTTTAACCGGTGGTCCCGGTGCGATTTTCTGGATGTGGGTCATTGCCTTTTTGGGTATGGCTACTATTTACGCAGAAGCTACGCTGGCGCAGAAAACCCGTATCATTGATAAAGAAGGCAATGTGCACGGAGGCCCGGTATACTATATTACACAGGCTTTTAAAGGTAAGTTTGGTAAGTTTTTAGCAATATTCTTTGCCGTTGCATTGATTTTAGCACTTGGTTTTATGGGATGTATGGTACAGTCCAACTCCATCGGTTCTACCATTGAAACTGCATTTGGCATTCCCGGTTGGCTTGTAGGTATAGTATTGGTTATTATTTGTGGATTTATTTTCCTGGGCGGTGTAGACCGTCTGGCAGCAGTTTGTGAAAAGCTGATTCCTATTATGGCTGCAATTTTCCTGATTGGCGGTTTGGTTGTATTGGGAATGCGTATCCGGTATATTCCTGAAACATTTGGTATGATTTTCAGATATGCATTTGAGCCTCAGGCAATTGTAGGTGGTGCTTTTGGTGCTGCATTAAAGGCTGCGATCAGCCAGGGGGCAAAGAGAGGTCTGTTCTCTAATGAAGCAGGTATGGGTTCTACTCCCCATGCCCATGCACAGGCAAATGTAGCACATCCCCATGACCAGGGTATTGTGGCTATGGCAGGTGTATTTATTGATACTTTTGTGGTATTGACC
>JAZNNL010000038.1:0-8256 GCA_045580245.1 Lachnospiraceae bacterium | reverse complement strand
CTGATAACCGCCACAATCTCGGTATTGGTGATGGTGCCGTTATCCACTGCATCTAAAATTGCCTGTAAGTTGGTGCCGCCACCGGATACACATACAACTGTTCTTAACATAAGGTAACTCCCTTTTCACCTGCTTCGCAGTTGCCTACGATATAAGCGGTTTCGCCTGCTACCTTTAATGCTTCCATGGTCTTGTCCACGTCTGCAGGGTCTACTGCCACGATCATACCCAGACCCATGTTGTAGGTGTTGTACATCATCTGGTCTGTAATGTCGCCGGTCTTCTGTAATAATTTAAAGATTGCAGGTACTTCATAGCTGTCCAATTTTACAACTGCATTGATACCTTCAGGTAACATTCTCGGAATATTTTCATAGAAACCGCCACCGGTAATATGGCTGCAACCCTTAACGGTAACACCTGCTTCTTTGATACTCTTTAATGCTTTTACATAAATTCTGGTGGGAGCAATCAGCGCTTCACCTAAAGTCATGCCCAATTCATCATAATAGGTTGCCAGACTTTCTTTGGTCATATCAAATACTTTACGAACCAAAGAGAAACCGTTGCTATGTACACCACTGGATGCAATACCAATCAGTACATCGCCTGCCTTGATATTTTCACCGGTGATTAAATCCTTCTGGTCTACCACACCTACTGCAAAACCTGCCAAATCGTATTCATCCTCAGGCATCAGACCGGGATGTTCTGCAGTTTCACCACCTACCAGTGCACAACCGGACTGCTTACAGCCTTCTGCCACACCTTTTACGATGGTTGCAATCTTTTCGGGATAGTTCTTGCCGCATGCAATATAGTCTAAGAAGAACAGGGGCTCTGCACCTGCACATGCAATATCGTTTACACACATTGCAACTGCATCGATACCGATGGTATCATGCTTGTCCATTAAGAAAGCCAATTTTACCTTAGTACCGCATCCATCAGTACCGGAAACCAAAGTAGGGTTTTCCATATTTTTAAAGTTAGCCATAGAGAATGCACCGGAGAAACCGCCGATACCGCCCAATACTTCGGGTCTCATGGTTTCCTTTACGTGCTTCTTCATCAGTTCTACGGACTGATAACCTGCTTCAATATCAACACCAGCTTTTTTGTAATCCATTTTTAATCTCCTCACTTATGTTCATCGGGAAAATCCCTTTATTTTTCTTGTAGTTATTAGCTCGCCTGTCAGGGACTATTTCTGCATATAAGCCTTGTAGCCTACTTCCTGAAGCTTAGCGTCTTTTGCCTGCACCTGTTCTTTTAAGTCTTTGCTGTAAGCTTTTAACTTATCAAGAAGGGCTGCATCTGAGGTTGCCAAAATCTTTGCTGCCAGAAGTCCTGCATTGGCACCACCGTTAATTGCCACGGTTGCAACCGGAATACCGGAGGGCATCTGTACGATGGAATACAGGGAATCACGGCCACCTAAAGAAGTGGTATGCATAGGAATACCGATAACAGGCATAGGGAAAATTGCTGCACACATACCGGGCAGATGTGCTGCCATACCTGCACCTGCAATAATTACCTTAAATCCCTTTTCTTCTGCACCTTTCGCATATTCAAAGAACACGTCCGGTTCTCTGTGTGCGGAAATAATGGTCATTTCATAAGAAATGCCTAACTCCTCCAAAATATCTGCGGCTTTCGCCATAACGGGCATATCAGAATCTGAGCCCATGACAATTCCAACCTGTGCCATGTACGGTTCTCCTTTCAAAAAACACATTTTTATCCATTATTTCTTAGTATACTAAAAATTTGGTGTATGGACAATCCTTTTTATGATTTAATTTCTCTTAATTTTTTATTTGATACCGGATTTTGAAATGTATGCTCCAAATATTTAGCAACACCATCTTCGTTATTTGACGAAATAATTGCCGTTGCATATCTCTTTAAATCTTCATGTGCATTTTGAACAGCATAGCTTTCGTCTGCCAATTCAAACATATCTATATCATTTTTGCCATCGCCAAATACAACCAACTTTTCACATTGAAGAAGCAATTGAAGCTGCTTGATTGCATTTGACTTAGATGCCGTTAATGGCATAATTTCAAGCCACTGTTCCTTTGTATATATGTCAGTCTGATAAACACAATGAAACCTCTCTTTATATTTATCATATAGTGGTTTCAGTTTCTCTGGTTCATCTATACACGTAATGTAAAATATATCTCCTAATTTCAAATCAGCTATTGTATTTACAGCATTTGTTCGGATATCACCTTTTCTGCTGTCAATAAACTTCTTCATACCAACTGTACATAACTCCGGTACAAACGAAAATTTCTCTTTGCCTCCCAGATAAGCATAAACAATTGGATATACCTTTTCGGAAAACAATTCGTCTAACACCTCGCAAACTGACTTATCAAAATAATTTGCAATCAGTATCTCTTCTGTAACATTATCTATCACGAATGCACCATTATATACAATCACCGGAATTTTTGCATTTATCCCTTTTGTTACTTTCTTGGCAGTAATGAATGAGCGTGCAGTAGCATAAGAAAAAATCATCCCTCTATCTGTCAGATTGTTAATAACATTATTTGTGTATTCAGAAGTTGTTTCATTGTTTCTCAATAAAGTTCCATCTAAATCAGATACATATAAAGTCTTCAATCTTAACACCTCGATAAATATTTTTATTCCAATTTCTATGCATCTACACTGAACGTTGCATTTCTACAAAGTCTACATACACTTCATAAACATCATCTATTTTCAAGTTGATTAACTGATTAAAATGATACTTGTCACAAAGATGATGAACCAGCTTTGTTCCCAGATAATATCCGACATCACTCCAGCCGCAATAATTTACCCAATCGCCAAAATATTTTTGATTTTGTTTTGTCATCGTTTGAAAATCAACAGAAAAGTCCGCCAGTATTTGTTGAAAATGATTATCACACCATTCTCTCCAGCCATTCTTGTTTTGGTGATAGTAATTCAGGTCATTCACCAACACCTGTTCAAAATACATGGCAATACCCTCAGTAAATAATTGCCACACAAAATTTATTTTCATATCATCACTGTATTGGTTGAACACACCATATTGCTTATGATACACATGACCTAATTCATGGTAAATAAGCCCATGCATGGAATCCTCATCCTGCCAGTTCAGTTCAAGTATCTTTTCCACTCCTAATAATATTGTATCTCTTCCATTAATATTGGTTACCCAGCCTGCCCCATTGCAAAGTCCAAGATATAAAACAATATCAACATCTAATGCATCGCCAAAGCAATCAATAATTCTTTCATTTAATCTATTTGTAACCTTGTTAAAGGAACACTGCAAAAGTTCTAATGCAGGATGCTTATTGACCGCATTTATTATTGGCAAAATATCTTTTTCCCAAGCACAACTGTCATCATTCAATAACTCTTTTAAATCCTCTTTAAAAACATCCGCAGCGTTATCATAAATTGAATTAATATACACTTCCCATTTTTCCAAGTTAAATATTTCATTTTCAAACAAGGTATCAATTTGTGAACACGTATCAATAATTCTTATCATATTATCCCCTACAAATTCCAAGTCAGCTCTTCAATTCTCCCCCACTACTACACAAGGTATTTGCCCCCGGCGACTGTCCTGTTTCCCAAGAAGACCGTTAAAAGACGCCGGCACTTGGTCTGCGTTCTTTGCAGACCTATGTACCGTTGCGTCTTTTTCGAGTGCAAACGAGTCTTCGGGGAAACAGGCAGTCGCACCCGCAAATCCCTTATTCCTCAAAGGGTTTATTCAATTCTTCACATCCCGGAAGTACAAATCTGCCCTCTTTCACAATCACAATGCGCTTACCATCTGCACATACTGCAGTCAGTTCTCCCAGCTCATGGTAAGGAATGGTGATGTCGGTGTGGCAGTTATAGTATGCTTTGGACATATCTTCTTTACGAAGCAGGGATACTTCGTTATCACGGGCAATGATTTCCTTGCCGTCAGGATTGTATACCTTTACATCCTCGGCATGGGAATAACAAGTATCACCCACAGCAAAGTGAGGACCCATCTTTTCTGCAATCAGGATAGGTAATTTGGCACCGATATCGTATTTTTCAGCTACCACATAAGCGGTGGTATTGGTGCCGATTGCGAATTCACCGATAGGAAGGGTATCGTGATGGAACAATACGTTATCCTTCATGTACCGCTTGCCTTCTTCCTCATCCGCAAAGTTACCGCAACGGTAGTCTGCAATCATACCGTCTTTAAACACAATTTCCAAATCCTTGTATTCCAGTTCATTTAAAAATACTTTACTTACATGCAAAGTCCCCTCTGTGCCTGTCAGTACCGGAGAGGTAAACACTTCTCCTACGGGAATATTCACGTCTGCCACGCAGTTTTCAAATTTGGTTTCTTTTGCCGGGTCTGCAAGGGGATGCAACATCACTTTCAAATCGGTACGGTTACCGTTCATACCCTTGACTTCTACATATTCGGCGGTATCCAGCGCATCGATGAGTTTTTGTTGTATCTGCTGATACAGTTTGTAATCCAGTGTATTGATACGGATAATCTCATCAAAGATTTCCTCGAATTTATCGCCGATTTCCGTTGTTGGGAACGCTATAATGGTAAAGCTGCGTTCTTCGTCTTTAATATACTCCGCCTGCATTTGCCGGCTTGCTGACATATATTCTACCATCAGTTTCTGATGCTTTTCGTCGCCTTTTAAGGCTTCCTCTTTTACTTCAGGTGCAAAAGGCGCCTCTCCAAACACTTCGATTACCGCAGGACCACCAAATACCGCAGCGGCCTCCTTATTCTGCTCAAATGCCTGTTTCATGGTTTCCAGCTTCCGGTTCATATACTGTCTGTCAAAGAACAATACATCATCATCCTTATGGTCATAACTGTACTGGCGGTTTACCGGTGTACTCTGGCAGGTCTCTTTTCTGAGAATGGTGTCTAATCCCATCGCCTTGAAATTTTCAATAGCTTTCCTTACCACGCGTTCGAATCCCAAATTGTAGTAAATGGCAACACTTTTTTTGATACTTATATCTTTATTACCGGTAATAAAGCCAATACGGTATCCTTCCGTAAAAGTATCTGCCATCACTTTAATTTTCTCTTCCGGCAGGGAATTCAAAAATGCAGCTGTACGCAATTCGCAGTCTGAAACGTACAAACCGTAACGGTACAGGTAACGCAAATCCGTAAGGTCCGCCTCAGTAACCAACTTCTTTAACGCATCCTGTCTGGGCGTAGTCATTTCATAAACCTGTCTCTCGGAACGCAGTTCTGCATAATCGCTGTAATACCAGTAGAAAATCTGCTTCACTTCTTCATAGGAGGGTAACGTCACCCCGTCTTCCCATGCACATACGAAGGCACCGTAAACTTCTAAAAACAGTTCTGCAGTTGCCGCAAATTCTTCATCCCTGTTCGCATATACAGAGCTAATAGAATTCCTGATTTCTACATACAAAGCAGACAAAAGCTGTCCAAATTCTTTCCCAAATTTTTCTACCGCATAGGTCGGATTTGCATAACTCGTATCGTACGAAGCCCCTTGTACTTCTGCAAAATGTTTCCGGTTCAAAGCCTGAAGTTCTTCCAAACTCATATTATCAAAACTGCCATCTGCCAGTTTCCCGGATACCTGGAGCAATTCTGCTATTTTAGCTGCACATCCCTTAAAATAAGCAGAATAACTCTCCTCTTTTATTTCTTCTTTTTCTAATTCCGCCACTCTGTCTTTTATTAATTCCAAACGTTCTTTTAACAGCTCGTCCATGTTGTTTCCCTCTCTTTATATTTCATATAACTTCAAAACAATACTTTTTACACTTCTTTATAAATACATACCTGCATAGACTATTAGGCCTATCCCCACAAGCGATACGCCATTCAGCAAAATTCCGATTACAGAAAACAGCTTAAACCTGTCTTTTTCCATAAAAGATGCCGCCGTCAGCAATAATCCCACAATAGAAAAAAGGGTAATCAACAATCCTGTCAACCCATAATTGACAGGTATCTGTCCGCCCTTACTGTAGGCCAGATAAACAACGGCTACCAGTGATATCGTGCTGATAATGCCTAAAACGGTAGCCATAACCGCCTTGGGGGAATGTTTTTTATTGGTAAAAATATAATTCTTTTTACGGGCCATACCTAACTTTATTCCACCTTTTCCGTTAATCTAAACAAACCAATTTATTCTCTCTGCATAAAAAGAGACTGTTGCAATATGTAATCATCTCATGCTGCAACAGCCCTTATCCTTTAAAATAAAATCTGAGACTTGCGGTTCAACAATTTTGCTCCGCTGATAATCAGAAGAATGCCGCTGACAACTCCCACTACCATAGCCAACACACCTATCACAATATTGGTTGCTCCCGTTCCCCTCATGGTTTTGTAAACTTTTTCTTCCATATCCATCTCTCCTTATACTATATCATATAAATTATTTTTTACGCCATACTGCTCGTAATAGTTGTCAATTGCCTTTTTCATATCATCATTGATATAAACTTCTCCTTTGTAAGGCTTATTATACAGATGCTCTGTTACTTCTGACATACTTACAATGGCATTGGTAGGGAAACCGTATTTTTCCTGCACTTCCTGCAATGCGCCCACCTTGCCGTCAAGACCCACTTCTTCACGGTTAAGAGATACCATCAGACCGACGATTTCCACATCTGCCGCACCTCTTACCTTAGGAACAGTTTCTTCCATGGATTTGCCGGAAGTGGTAACATCCTCAATCATAATAACTCTGTCACCATCCTGTAATTTACTTCCGAGGAAACTACCCTTGTCAGCACCGTGATCTTTTTCTTCCTTACGGTCAGAGCAATAACGAACTTCTTTTCCATACAGTTCACTGTAAGCCACTGCGGTTACAACGCTGATGGGAATACCTTTATAAGCCGGTCCGAACAACACGTCAAAATCATCACCGTATTTGTCGTGAATCGCCTTCGCATAATACTCGCCCAGTTTCTTCAACTGGCTTCCGGTTACATAGCCGCCTGCGTTCATAAAGAACGGGCTTTTTCTGCCACTCTTTAAGGTGAAATCACCAAATTTTAAGACTTTACAGTCTACCATAAACTCTATAAATTCCTGCTTGTATGCTTCCATGTTGTCTAAACCTCCTATACGACACATCTATTATTAATGCTACCATAAACCGCAGGCTTTTTCAATCAGTTTAGAAGTTTTTACATATACTAACAGCAATTTGGCAATACAAATTAAGAGGGGCGGGACTTGCGTCCCGCCCAATCAATTTACTTATTACCAAGTGTTTCTTATTCTGTTACTTCGTCACCTTCTGTATTTGTTTCGTCAGCAACAACTTTTTCGGTAACAGTGATAGAATCTACGTTTACATAGGTAGCTTCTTCATTCATCCACCAAATCTGAATCTGTGCTTCTTCAGACTGCACATTTTCAAAGTCTGCTGTCCAGGTATAAGTACCTGCGCCACCATCCTGCTTGTCGGTTGTAGTCCATGCACTATTGTTTTCTGCATTTTCATCATATACTGTTGAACCGATAACACCGTTGAAATATGCATCAGAAGATAAAGTTGCAGTTACGGTAATGCTGTCACCGATTACAAATTCATTATAGTAATCTGCGATAGTAAACTTTACATTGCCTGCGCCTTCAGCAGTTTCTGTTATGACTGCAACAGGTGCCTCAGTTTCTTCAGGTTCCGGAGTTGCTGTAGGTTCCGGGGTTGCTGTAGGTTCCGGAGTTGTTTCAGGTTCTGCAGCCACTTTTTCTACTGTCAGGGATACAAGGTCTACCTTTTCGCCTGTCATATTCCATACCTGTACGTATACATCCTGCCACTCTGCATTATGCGCTACTTTCAATGTACCGGTTGCAGTAGTACTATCCTGATTATAGGTTGCAATTGTTGTCCATGCACCTTCTACGCCATCTACATATGCATTTCCGCAAATACCACCGTCGAAAGTTCCTTCGCCTGACAATACTGCAGTTACTTTAATGGTATCGCCTGCTACTACATCAATACCTGCTGCTTTCAGGTTCAGTATATAATTTCCTGTTGCAGTATAGGTATGTACTACTGATGTTTCAGGTGCAGGAGTTTCGGTAGGTGCAGGAGTTGTTTCGGGTTCTGCCGCTACTCTTTCTACATTTAAGGATACCAGTGTTACATCACTTTCCAGATTCCAAATCTGTACTTCGGGTGTATTCCACTCTCCGTCAAATGCTGC
>JAZNNL010000037.1:0-8474 GCA_045580245.1 Lachnospiraceae bacterium | reverse complement strand
CAAATACAGAAAGATTCTCTTTTAAAGCAACAATAGCATCTTCTTTTGCTTTGTAAGAAATATCTGCGGAATACATAAGCCCCTTCTTGGCATGGGCAATGAAATCCAGCATAAAGTGTTCATCCAGATACTTTCTTAAGTAAGTGTTTAACTCTGAAACCTCCATATTGGGTAGTGCTTCCCCACTAAAGGTCATAAAATAGCCCATAGCAAAGAAATTGGGCATATCTTTTGAAACCGCTTCTTTTAAAATGTCCTGTACCTTGCGTAAACGGGCGATGATTTCCGTACAGCCAACAGTCTCTTTCTTTACAGTCTGGGCATCTTTTTTAAGTTCTGCAACCAGCTCTGTCAACTTCTCTGCATTATATTTTACTACATATTCCTGTATGGATTCGCTGGCTAAAGAAGCAATTTCTTTTAATCTGAAGGAAGCATCTTTTGCAGCATTCTTTTCTAATTCAAAAGCCAAATCTTCAATATTGTCCACTGCTTCCATTGCCGCTTCATGGGCTTTTCTGTATGCAGCTTCCAATTCCAGATGTTTGGATTCAAACTTATCAAAGTCTGCACATTTCTTTTCGATTACAGTTGCATTTTCATTACCGCAAGCAGCAATCATAGCAAGTTTTAAATCTTTCAGATAGGTATTGAAAATTTCCTTACTTTCTTTCTGGCGAGCTTTTCCTTTTAAAATCATAGCCTCTGTCAGCTGACGGCCGATTTTTACAATCGGATTTAAACTGGACATGGGGTCCTGGAAAATCATGGCAATTTTATCACCACGGATTTTGTGAAATTCCTGTTCGGAAATCTTTAAGAGGTCTTTACCGTCATAGATGATTTCTCCACCTTCTACAATGGCATTTCCTGCTAAAATACCCAGAATTGCCTTAGAAGTAACGGACTTACCGGAACCGGACTCACCTACGATAGAAAGGGTTTCTCCCTTATTTAAATCAAAATTAATCTTTCTGACTGCCTGCACCCTGCCGTTGGTTGTGCGGAAGGATATGGTCAAATCTTTTACTTGTAATTTCTTTTCCATACTTAATCCTCCACACCTCTTGTTGACGGGTTGAATGCGTCACGCAGACCGTTGCCGAACAAGTTAAATGAAACTAACAATAATGAGAAGAATAATGACGGGAATAACATCGCATGGGGAGAAGTTGTCATGGAAGTCTGTCCCTGTGACAACAATGTACCCAGTGTAGTACCCGCAAAATCAGTTAAGTTAATAATACCCAGGTAGGTCATACTTGTTTCTGACAAAATAACACTGGGAATTACCAGTGCACAACTGGTAATAATGGTTCCCAAAGAGTTGGGGAAAATATGCTTAAACATCAAACGTTTGTCCGATGCCCCCAGTGTACGGGCAGCATATACAAATTCCTGACTCTTAAAGCGGTAAAACTGCTTTCTGGTTAATGCACTCATACTAATCCAACCGGTTAATACGAAAGCAAATAGCAACGCCCCTACAACGCCTACTTTGGCAGCTAAATGCAACTGGAACAAAATAGCCACTACCGTAAAGGGTATACCTGATAAAATATCTGCGATTCTATCCATAACAAGGTCAATGGTTCCGCCGTAATATCCCTGAATCGCACCATAAATGGCACCGATTGTCAGGTTGATTGCAGATACTGCAATTGCCAGAATCAAAGAGAATCTCGCACCAATACCGAGTGCAGAGAATAAGTCCTGCCCCATACCGTTAGTTCCGAAAATAAATGTGGGTTCATGTCCGTTTACATAAGTGTAATAATCGTAATAGCTTACACGGCACTGTACCGCACCTGCTTTACGCACACTGTAAATATAGCTTCCGTCATCTCCTTCGATACGAATGCTGTTATACGGAGCACCTTCAATGTCCGCATTTGTAGAATATACAGGCACAAAATTACCTTCCTTATCCAAAGCAGGAGTCCCTTTCCCGTCACTGACTTCATACCAGATATTGGGATTGTCAGAAATATCACAAATTGCAGAAGGTTCTACATAAGGATAAATCACTTGTATGCCGGTTTCATTCTGGAACTGCTGCAACTGTTCAAATTCTTCAAAAGACATAACACGGTATACCACACCGGTTTCATAGTATTTGTTGGTTTCCAGCGTATAGGTATAAACCGCTTTGTCCTGTCCTCTGTACTTGATAAAGCTTTCCGTGGTTCCCAGAATACGGATAATCGGATTGTGACCGGTTTCCTCGCCGATACCTCTCCAATAGTTATACTGGTTTTCATTCTGGCTTAAAAGAGTAACCGCACCATCGAAAATACCCAGATTCATATCTGCAATCGCTCTCACAAAAGGCGGTGCATTGACATATACCTTGTCCTTGTCGTTAATGTCATAGGGAGACAACAACGGCGCAATTAACGCATAAAGCAATAAAAACACCAATATATAAGCTGCCACTACGGATGATTTGTTCTTCTTAAAGCGAAGCATTGCATCCGCAAAATAGCCGCGTGTTTTCGTCTCAAATTTTTTGTCGTGTAATTCTTTATCCAGCTGGGCAAACTCAAATTTCTCAGCGGGAATGTGTTCAAATTCCATATTCGTATTCTGCATGCTTATTTCCTCGATCCCATTCTGATTCGGGGGTCTATAAACCCGTAACTGATATCAACTACAATACTTGCCAAAAGTCCGATTGTGGTATAGAAAACCGTCAGCATCGTAAACATCGGATAGTCTCGTCCGTTGATAGAATTCAAATAAAGGTTACCAACACCGGGTACCGCAAAAATCTTTTCAATAATCAGGGACCCGGACATAATACCGACAAACTGTCCGAAAATTGCAGGAAGAACAACTACCATACAATTCTTCATGGCATGTCTGATGGTTGCCTGTGCTTTGGTCAGACCCTTGGTTCTTGCCAGTAACATAAACTCATTGGTCAATACCTCTGTTAACTCCGCACGGGTCGTTCTGGTAAAGGATGCAATTACGCTTAAAGAAAGCGATAACACTGCCGGCAACATACTGACAAACATTTTTAGGGAAAAATAATCCGTTCCCGCTTCCATTAAGAAAGGAAGCCAGCCCAATTTATAAGATAAGAAATACTGTATCACAAATGCATATACGAACGAAGGTACCGATATGCATACCATAGTCAAAGTTGAAATTGTGTGGTCTATCCACGTGTTTTTCTTCAGTGCAGCAAATACACCTAATGCCACACCAATGGGAATACTTAAAATAATTGAATAAAGGTTTACAATCATTGTGGCAGGCAGCTTATCCATAAAAATGGATGCCACATCCTGACCAAAGTATAATACATCACTAACACCCCAATCCCACTCAGTAAAAATATCCTTTAAGAAAATTCCAAACTGAATCAGATAGGGTTCATTATATCCCGCCGCCTCTCTACGAGCCAGAATTACCGCTGTATGAGGGTCTCCGTTCGGTAATTCTACCGGGGGAAGCATTCTGATTAACACAAAACACATAAATGTTATGATAAGAAGCGTCATCAGCATCAGCAATATTCTTTTAACCATATACTTAAACATAAAAAATACCTCCAGCATTGTTCATGCCCGCTGATACCATTCCCGCAACACATAAACATACATATTCTTAGATACGGCAATCACCGGAGGCTGAAAGTCCTCCGGTGTCCACCGTAAAAACATAAAATCTCTTATTCGTACATAATTGATTAGTACTTCAATTCGCCACCCTGGGAAGCAACATAGTCAGCCCATTCGGTATCATTGTAGTTGTACTTGTTGTATGCGATACCGCCACGTCCCATAACAGGGTTGTACTCTTCTACTACATAGTATACCTGCTGGGATAACAGTGCCATACTAGCATCCTGTAACATAGGGATGTAGTTGTAGGTCTGTAATACCTGACCTTCAATAGCTGCCAGGATTTCCAGTCTTACTTCGATATCAACCATACCTTCACCGAAGTTGTAGTCCTTACCATCTACGGTAACCATGGTACCGTTTAAGGCGTCAGACCACTGCTTTAGGTTCATAGTTACACTTTCACCGTTTACATCCATGGTCATAGTTACAGTTGTGGAATCAAACCACTCTGCGTCGAACTGCTTTTCAGGATTGGTATATAAGTCTGATAAACTGAAAGGATTCAACGCAGAACCACTCCAACCTGCAAGTACAGTATCAGACATACCGTCCTTAATCTTATTAGACCAGTCATTGCCGTAAGGTGCGGACTTCACGAATACAATTTTACCTTCAAAAGGAGTTCCTGCAGTAACTTCATTCATCTTTTCATTGAGGTAATCAATGGTCTGGGTCATAAAGTCAGAGTCTGCAGACATACAGTATTCAATATTGATAGTCTGGTCAGACTTGCCGTCACCGTCTGCATCGGTAATGAAACCTGCTGCAATCGCTTCGTCAAACGCCTGCTGATATAAAACCTTAGCGGTTTCAGGATCATAACCGGTAATGGAAGCTGCTGCTTCATCCAAGCTGCTGTATGCGGAAACATCTACAGAGTAGAAGTCACAAAGTGCCTGCTTAGCCTGATCGGTATCACGATATCTTGCACCGGTTTCAGGATCGTACACATAAGCATTACCAATCAAACCGTAACCACCGCTTCTGGAAGGAGAAATGGTGCTTGCAAACAGTTCTTTATCGTAGGTAATTGCAACTGCACGACGGAAGCTTTCTAATGTCATAGTTTCCAAATCATATAAAGCTGTATCAAATCCTTCATTTGCTTCACGGTCTTTGATAGCTTCTTTGTGACCGTTGAAGATTAAGAAGAAAATGGTTTCCAAAGGAGTTGCATATGCATACTCACTGTTTCTGTAACTGGAGAAGTCTTCACTCTGTAAGCCGTAGCCCATCAGTTCACCCTTTAAGAACATCAGCTTTCTGGTTGCTGCTTCTGCTACTACCTGGGTATCAATTGCAGTAGTCTGGTACATAGGATAGGTCAAACCGTCTACAGGGTCTACATAAATATGCTGTCCATCGGTATAACCATACCAGTTTTCATTTCTTTCAAGACGTAATGCCTTGTCTGCCTGGTAAGAAACCAGTTTGTAAGGACCGTAGCTCATGGTTGTTTCTACGCTGGTGTTGTAGGTAGAAGACCATACGCCGTTGTTCTCACTTAAATTAGCATCATAATAATCAGGATATACAAGCCAGTTACTTGTTAAGCTGTATAACAGATTAAATCCGGTTAAAGATTTTCCAAGTACAAGGGTAATCTGGTAATCACCGCTCTTGTAAAGACCTACGGTAGCATAATCTACTTCAGGATAGGTGAAATCGTAAGATACATAGTATGCTAACATATCTTCTGTTTCATTGCCCCAAACATCACTACCGGTAAAGGTATATAAAGCTGCGATGGTGTCATCGTTTACAGGTGTATAGCCATCTTCATCAGCTGCTGCGGAAAGTACGGACCATACTTCTTCAGGAATATATCCTGCACCGTAGTAATCAGCCAAAGCATTGCCACCCATCCAAGCATAACCTTCGTTCAAGCCGAAGTATGCAGGATAACCTTCAGGAGTGGTATACTGACCGTCTTCACCTTTTACCAAATCAGCAAATGCAACATCAACATTTTCACCGTCTGCAGAAACTACTTTCTTAACGGTGTTGCCGCTGTTTGCATAAGCTTCAGCACCTGCAATAACCGTATCACCGCTGTAGTAATCGGATGCTCTGTAGTTTAACAGGTCGGGATTTAATAACTGCTGCATGGAGTAAACATAGGTATCTGCATTAATAGCGGTACCGTTTTCCCATACTGCATTGGGATTTAAGTCAATGGTATAAGCATAACCGCTGGTTGCAGATTCCGGAATGTTGAATTCGGGATGCTCTGCCTTTACCTGTTCGGTAACGTCTACAGGCATGCTTGCTGCCATCTCAGGAATAATCTTGTATCCTGTGAAGGGGTCTTTGCCTTCTACTTCATTGATTTCGTCATTAAATACGAAACCATACAAACCTGTCTGAATAAACTCTCTTAAATAGCCGTCATCTTCAGTCTGGTAGGTGTGAGGGTTCCAGTTGGTAGGTAAATTTACAACTGCATCTTTCCAAGTGTAATCACCTTCAAAGGTTACTACATCGGAAGCGCCCTCGTCTGTTGTCTCACTTCCGGTTGCTGCTGTGGTATCTCCTGCTGTAGTACCTGTGGTATCATCCTTTGCATCGCCGCCACAAGCTACCAAAGACAGTGCCATTACAGAAGCCAGAAGAAGAGAAATCAGTCTCTTTTTCATAATACTTTTCCTCCTAATATATTTAGTATTACCTTTTCACATCTTTTTATTGCCAAAGGCCGTTTTACATAAAAAAGGGGGCGAAGCAAACCCGTCCGCCTCTTTATGTGAAAATTACCATTTTATGCAATTTATTTGTATGTGATTTAACGTATGAAGAATACCATAAATTGTGCAAAATGTAAAGTAAACTTCATCATTTTACTGCGCTAGTACAATAAAGCAAAACTCCCATTTTATACATGATTTATGCATATTTTTTCATATTTTTGCATATTTACAAACTCATGTTGAAAAAGGGCGAAAAACGTGCATAATTATTCTTACGCATTTTTCGCCCTTTCTTTTCTATTTTCCTTCCGCAAAAATGTCCCTGTACTCTGCCATATTTCCCAGTTCTTCTTCTATTTTGAGAAGTCTGTTATATTTTGCCACACGGTCACTTCTGCAGGGAGCACCGGTTTTAATCTGTCCTGCATTCAGTGCCACCGCTATATCTGCAATGAAAGGGTCTTCTGTTTCGCCGGAACGATGGGAAATCACAGCTTTATAGCCGTTTTTCTGTGCCAGTTCCACTGCATCAAAAGCTTCTGTTAAAGTCCCAATCTGGTTTACCTTTACCAAAATGGCATTGGCTGCTTTTAATTTAATGCCTGCGTCCAGACGCTTTACATTGGTTACAAAAAGGTCGTCACCTACTAACTGGATTTTATTGCCTAATCTCTTGGTCAATTCCACGAACCCTTCCCAGTCATCCTCTGCCAGTCCGTCTTCAATAGAAATCACAGGATATTTGGAAACCAGCTCTTCATAATACGCAATCATTTCCGCTGTATCCCTGACTACTTCTTCTCCTTTTAAACTGCTTTCACCGGGAAAGTGATACATGCCGGTCTTTTCATTATAAAGTTCACTGCTTGCCACATCCAGGGCAATCTTTACTTCTGCCCCCGGTGTATAGCCAGCTGCTTCAATGGCTTCCACCAACAAAGAAAGCACTGCATCCGCATCCGGTAAATCCGGTGCAAAACCGCCTTCGTCACCTACACCGGTGGACAGACCCTTATTTTGTAAAATCTTCTTTAAATTATGATATATTTCCGCACAGATACGCAGGGCTTCTTTAAAAGAACCTGCACTGACGGGCATAATCATAAATTCCTGAAAATCCACTGTATTGGCAGCATGCTTGCCACCGTTTAAAATATTCATCATAGGCATAGGCATCAGATGAGGATTGATACCGCCCAGATAACGGTAAAGCGGTTGCTTTAAAGATGCAGCTGCGGCTCTTGCACAGGCTAAAGATACCCCCAGCATCGCATTAGCACCCAGATTGGATTTGTTATCCGTGCCGTCCGCTTCTATCATGCTTCTGTCGATAGCTACCTGTTCCAGCACATTTTTATTTAAAAGCAGGGGCTTTATCTTTTTGTCAATATTGTCAGCGGCTTTCTGTACTCCCAGTCCAAAATAGCGGGGCTCTGCATCCCTCAGCTCCACTGCCTCAAATCGTCCTGTACTGGCACCGGACGGAACCGCCGCGCTCCCCGTAAAAATTTCACCCGTTATTGTATTCTGTACGGTTACTTCCGCCTCAATTGTGGGGTTTCCTCTGGAGTCTAAGATTTCTCTTCCGTGAACGTCGATAATTTTTATATAAGTATTCATGGATATACCTCCTTTTTTTGTCAGTATATCCGGGAATTGTCGGTTTTATCCCTAAAAAATAGGCGGGTATCTTCTACCCAAACAATC
This sequence comes from Lachnospiraceae bacterium, assembly GCA_045580245.1. Taxonomy (GTDB): domain Bacteria; phylum Bacillota; class Clostridia; order Lachnospirales; family Lachnospiraceae; genus Acetatifactor. The sequence continues at coordinate 445 of JAZNNL010000037.1, read as the reverse complement.
ATTTTAAGCACACGGGGGATGACTTTTTTCCTCATTTCTTCTTCATTTCCATTGTTTTTTTCGTTTTTTCTACCCATAAAGGTCATATACGAGCTCTGTGGGTAGATAAAAGTTTGTTTTCAGTTTACATAACGCGTATTTTATCATCCCATAACAGGCATTTACAGGTCTTTTGGGATGACACGAGATAACTGTACTGTTTCAAATGTTTTTGTGTTTTAATTGCTCCACAAAGCTGAAATTTTCCTCTCTAAAGCACTAAAAAATCGAATTATGAATTATATCCTAATTCAATCGGTAAATCATCCCAAAGTTCTGTTCTTGTATTATAACTTTTAAACTTTTACAAAACTTTCACATCAGGATTAGGATAAATCACAAATCCATCCTCCTCACCTTTTTCTGCACGAATAGGAAATGCAAGTTGCTCTTTCTCTAATGAAAA
>JAZNNL010000036.1:0-6518 GCA_045580245.1 Lachnospiraceae bacterium | reverse complement strand
ACCTTCTATGATGTCGATGGGGTAGGCCTTCATAGGTGCATCTGCCTGCACATCGCCTGTCGCTTGTGTTCCGGGCGCATCTGCTACCAACTGCGCATTATAAATTTCTATCAGCTTCTTTTGCTCCTCTACACGTTTCCGGTATTCTTCCTGCTCAGAAATATTAGGATTGTAGTAAAATACCGTGATTTTGAAAAATTGACGCAGGTATTTTAAAACATAACTGCTGCAAGGAGCGCAACAACTGTGTAGGAATAAGAGAGGGGGATTCGAACCCTCTACCGTTCTTAAAATTTTTTCTAATTCTTTTTGATAATTTTTAGTATTCATTACAGTTCTTCCACTTTTACAAAGGGCTCAAAATCTTCGGTATCAGAGGCCATAAAACCGCCTACGGCATCAATCAGGCACTTCATGATTTTCTGCACATTCTCTGCATCAGACGCTTCATAGTCACATGCATAAACCTGCTTCACCTCAAGCTTCTCCAGTAGCGTCGCATCTTCTGCACCACCCAAATCTTCCATCATATCTTCAAAGGTCAAAGTGCCACTTTCTAACGTCAGTTCCAAAAGGTTTACTTCTGTCCAGACTTCCACTGTTTCTTTTGCCATGAAGTCCAGCTTGCCAGCTAATTCTTTTGCCGTTACCTTTTCGGGAAGCATATAAAGAAAACTGCGGTATTCCTTGGTAGATGTGTTACACGCTACTTTACCTGTGCCTTTTCCTGACACCTTACTACTTCCTTTATTGCCTTTCCAGTTACTTTTCTGTTTTTTCTGCTTGTCTGCCATAGTAGACCTCTCCTCTTAATTTCATAGTTCCCTTATCCCATTGTTTTAGGCACTACTTCTTACTTTGATTAGTATATCACACAAAAAGCTCTTCTGCACCAGTTTCTGTACAGAAGAGCTTTATTTTATAACCAATTTAAGTATAAGGGCGAAACCCTTTCGATTCCCCCTTACAACCGCTACACCAGCACTTTAGACAAGAACTCTTTCAGTCTGGGATTCTTGGGGTTACCAAAAAACTCTGCAGGCGGTGCGCTTTCTAAAATCTGACCCTCATCGATGAAGAGCACTCTGTTTGCCACTTCTTTTGCAAAGCCCATTTCGTGGGTAACGATAATCATGGTCATGCCTTCTTTGGCAAGAGATTTCATCAGGTCAAGTACTTCGCCAACCATTTCAGGGTCAAGTGCACTGGTAGGTTCGTCAAAAAGGATGACATCAGGGTTCATGGCAAGGGAACGTACAATTGCCACACGCTGTTTCTGACCACCGGATAAGGTGGAAGGATATACATCCGCTTTATCCAACAAGCCGATTCTCTTTAACAAAGATTCTGCCTGCTCGCGGGCTTCCTTTTTGATAGTTGCTTTATCCGTGGTAATGGGAATCAGTTCCTTTTTCTTTGTGGCACTTCTAAAGATATTGGTAAACTTAATCCAGACATTTTTGCGCTTTGCTTTTCGTAAATCCTGACACTGAAGATGTACAGGTGCCAGCATGATGTTCTGGATTACGGTCTTGTTGTTGTAAAGGTTGAAGTGCTGGAATACCATGCCCATATGTCTTCTGTGCACATTGATATCCACCTTCATATCTGCGATATCTACACCGTTAAAAATAATCTGACCGCCGGTAGGGTCTTCCATACAGTTAAGGCACCTTAAAAAGGTACTTTTACCGGAACCGGAGGGGCCGATAACTACTACAATATCGCCTTTTTCAATGGTTACGTTAATACCGTTTAAAACATTGGTATCCCCGAACTTCTTTTGCAAATTAATGACGTCTATCACTTTTCCTCAGGCTCCTTTCCATAATCTTAATACCTAAACTGATAAGCAACACAATTACAATGTAAATCACTGCCATTACCAGGTAAGGCACCATAAATTCATAGCTGTTACTGCCGATGTAGTTAAACGCTACATAGAGGTCCGCTGCGCCTACGAAGCTTACTACGGAAGTTTCTTTAATCAGTGCAATAAATTCATTTCCCAATGTAGGAAGAATGTTCTTTACTGCCTGGGGAATCACGATTTTCATCATGGTAGTTCCAAAGCTTAAACCTACCGCACGGCCACCTTCCATCTGCCCCTGGTCTACGGATAAAATACCGCTTCGCATAATTTCGGAAATGTAGGCCCCGCTGTTTAAACCAAATACCAGGATGGATACCTGTACACCGGTCATATGCAGTCCCATAATCGGCAGCATAACATAATAAAATACTAAAAGCTGCACTACAATGGGCGTACCTCGGAACAATCCCACATAAAAACTGCAAAAACCATTCAATATTCTCGGTAATAATTTGTACTTGGGAATCACCCTGACAGTTGCAATTAATGTACCGATTAAAATACCGATAACCAGACCGATAACGGCAATCAGAACTGTATTTTTTAACCCCTCCAGCACACTGACATAACCGTTTTGCTCAATAAAGATTTCTATGAATTTGTCTATTTTCTGACTAAAATTACCCATGTGTACCTCTTTGTGTAAAAACTAAAATACCGGCGGCTTACGCCCCCGGCACCATTTACTGCTTCGTATTTAACTATAAATTACTGCATTTCATTGATTGCTTCTGTAATGCATGCTGCAGGAGCGGAGTCAATGATAACATAATCAATATTACCGTTTAATAAATCCTGTACGGCCAAAGCACCGTTCTTGTAACCTACAACGGTCATCTCAAATCCGGCAAAGCCCCATTCTTCATCACCTTCTGCGTAGAACTGTCCGGTAGTACCGTTCTGTACGCCAACCTTTACGCTGCTTTCCTTTGCATTCAAGATAGCTTCTACAGCTGCTGCATCTGCACATTCGTCAAACTCAGTGTTGTCAGAAGTTACAATCAGCTTCTGGGATGCGCTGTAGTAAGAATCAGAGAAGGTTACATACTCTTCACGGTCAGGCTTGATGGTCAGACCTGCCATTGCGATGTCGCATTTCTGCTGACCTACGGAAAGACAAACTGCGTCGAATTCCATGTTCTGGATTACCAGTTCCTGACCAAGATAATCAGCAAGACGTGCTGCGATTTCCATGTCGATACCGTAGTACTTGTCGCCTTCTTTGTATTCGAAGGGCTCAAATGCTGCGTTGGTTGCTACTACTAACTGTTCCTTATTAGGATCCAGTTCTGCAGAAGTAACTGCTACGGGTGTACCGTCACCGAAATAGTTGTTACAGATTTCATCAAAAACACCATTGTCTTTGATTTCTGCAATAAAGGTGTTTACAGATTCCAATAATTCAGGCTGGGTCTTATCTACACCAAATGCATATTCTTCCTGTGTCAGTTCGATTTCAATTACCTTTGCGGTCTTTGCTTCTCCGCCACAACCTACTAACATAGTTGCTGCCAGTACAGAAGTAAGTACCATTGCTAATAACTTTTTCATACTTTTCCTCCTAAAATAAATGCTTTACATACATTTTCTTTGCATAATATACCATTTTAAGAGAAAAAATGCAATCCTATCTTAACTAATTGCCCTTATAATTCTTTTCAACAAAGTGGAAAATATCCATATCATCTTCCGGAATACGGCATCCCAGAATATACTGACCGTCATTATCCGTCACACGGATAACAAATCCCTGCAGTTTTCTTCCTTCCAGAACCGGTAAACCATCCACCGTGAGACTTACCAGTTTTCCCTTTACATCATTAAATTCCGGCGCATCTGTAGTAAACGCAAAACCTCCTGCAGATATATTGGACATTCTTCCTTCAAACTGCTGTTCGGAAGTCTGAATGGAAATACTGCATTGGTTGGAAATGGGCATACGTTTATATTTTCTACGGTTCACTACTTTAGGATTACCATCTACGATAATTTTGTAAGTACCGTCCTTTAAAGCATTTACCTTTATGTTTTCCCAATTATACAATTCATTATTTACAAAGATATTTAACAAGTAGGCTTTGCCTTTAACAATGTGCAATTCCTCACCCTGACAACGCAGACTGTCCACAATGATGCCACTCTCTACGGAGTCTATCACACGTCCCTTATATTCCTTTTCAGGCTTACCGTCCATTTCTGCTACTGCTACGTACATGCCTTCTTTTGCATCGGTAATACCCATGAAGCCACCGGCTCCCAATTCCTCTACCAGCTGGCCTACAATCTTTTCAATATTAATAACATTATTGGAAGTTTCTTCATACTTGCTACGCATCACTTTAGTAGTGTCATCCGCATTACCGATACTCTCTGTCATCAGCTCCATGACATCACTGATCTGGCGCATGTTTTCCACCATGTTTTTGTTAGAATCTTCCACATCGCGCATTGCAGCATCAATAACCTGCACATTATCGCCAAGCTTCACGGAATCTTCTGCGATGCTACTTACGCTGGTATTAACCTGTGTAATTTTCTCAAGTGTTGCCTGTATCAGCTGCAAGGTTCTGCTGATAGAATCTGTCATCTTATCTGAGGTCTCTTCCAAATGCGACAGTGCACTCATGATACTGTTAGAGGAAGCCTGTGTACCACTACTCAGATTACGGATTTCATCTGCTACTACTGCAAAACCTTTGCCTGCCTCACCTGCTCTCGCTGCTTCAATAGATGCATTCAGTGCCAGCAGATTGGTCTGACTGGTAATCTTTTCGATAGTACCGGTCTCATTCTTAACCATATTGAACTGATTTTTAAAATCTTGTAAAATCTGCTCTACTTCTGCAGATAATTCAGCCATTTCCTTAGTAGAAGCAACTGCATCCCCTAACTGTTCCGTACTCAGCTTGGCATTCTGTACGGACTGTTCCATCAGTCCTACCATTTCCTGAATCATGGATGCCACATTTTCAACCTGGGTATTAATCTTGGTTGTCATATCCAAAGAGGAATCTGTTTTTTCCTGTAAAACCTCGTTGTTTGCAGAGAGTTCTTCCATACTTTGTACAACATCGTTTGCACCCTCTTTGTTCTCTTCTGCCAATTCACGTACAACAGTCACACCATCTACAATGGAACCGCTTGCAGTCTTTACCTGTTCAATGGTTAAAACCACTCTGTCCAGATTGGCCTGTACAGAACCTAACATTGCTCCGTCTGATGCATTCATATGATTGATGGACAAAATATAGCCCATATAGCATAATACGGTAACTGCAATCTGGATTTCAAAATCCGTAACAGTACTTTCTGTGTTTGCTCCTATGGCAAATATTCTAATCATGTTAACAATTAGAAGAATGAGATTAACGAAACCGCACCCAATCATAATATTGCGGTTCTTGTATAACATCAACATACCTACTACCGGCAATATATAAGCAAAAGTCAATGCACTGTTAGCCGTGGTAAAAAGACTGTATGCATAAAAAGTTCCGTAACCTATGGCTACCACCCACTTATAGAGTTCGGTCGCCTGTCCTTTTATTACTAATGCCAGGACACCCACCCCAAAAGGAATCCAGCACACTGCCACATACGCGATTAAAAAAGGAAGTGTCTTTCTGCCTCCCATATACTCAATGATATACGCAATGGTAAGGACGCTGGAAATTACCGCCCAGACCGCCATTGCTTTTCTGTTTGCACTTCGTTTAAAATGTTCCTCTCTGTATTCCATAACTTTCCGCCTTCCGTATAATGCTTTTATTTATAACCATATTTTTAACTTCTCTTAAAATATGGGATATTTCATAGCCGGTGCTTCTTCTACGTCGTCTACATAAGATTCTGCACACGCTTTCAGTTCTTTCTTCACCTGTCTGAAACACTCCAAGAGCTTGTAGGAAAACACACCGCACTCACCCTGTAAAATCATGGCAAAGGCTTCCTCAAAGGGTATTGCTCCTTTATAAACGCTCTCGCTGATTAAAGATTCAAAACAATCCGCTATCGATACCAGTTGTGCAGAGATAGGTATTTCATCTTCTTTTAAGCCATCGGGATATCCTGTCCCGTCATATTTTTCATGGTGGGAACGGGTAATTTCACGGGCATACTGCGCATACTCCTCATCCCAGCCTTCCGCTATACTGTTTATGATTTCAAAACCTCTGATGGAATGGGATTTTACATATTCGAATTCTTCCTCCGTAAGCTTTCCCGGTTTCAAAAGAATAGCATCTTTTATCATCACTTTACCCACATCATGTAAAGCACTTACTTCGGCAATCGCCTTCACTTTTTCTTCCGTCAAACCATATTCCGGATATGCCTGCATCAGACAGGTACCCAGTATTTTAGTAAATTCTTTCACTCGGAGAATATGTGTCTGCTTTTCTGAATTTCGGTATTCTACCACCGTACCGAGGATATCAATAATTTTTTCATTACTGCTTCTTAACTGTGCGGCCTGTTGCTGCAACAATTTATATTGATTTTGCAACGTGAGTGTCTGTCTGGCTATTTTATCCTTGAAGTCATTTTTCTCCATATACAAATCTACCAACTTATCTACTCTTTGCTTTACAAAATCTGTATTCACCGGTTTACGGATAAAATCAGAAATACCATAGTCAAAGCATTG
>JAZNNL010000035.1:0-16340 GCA_045580245.1 Lachnospiraceae bacterium | reverse complement strand
AGATTGCAGAAGAAATGGGCGTTAAAGGTTTAATGAACATGCAGTACGCAATCGAAAACGATAATGTATACGTACAGGATGCAAACCCTAGTGCATCCCGTACAGTACCAATGGTAACAAAAGTGTGTGACATCCGTATGGTGCCGATTGCAACCGATATTATTACTTCCGAGATTACAGGCCGTCCTTCACCGGTACCAGCACTGAAAGAACAGGTAATTCCTAACTACGGCGTGAAAGAAGCGGTATTCCCTTTCAACATGTTCCAGGAAGTAGACCCTGTATTAGGACCCGAAATGCGTTCCACAGGTGAAGTACTTGGTTTATCCGCTTCCTACGGTGAAGCATTCTTCAAGGCCCAGGAAGCTGTACAGTCCAAACTTCCCTTAGAAGGTACCGTACTGATTTCCGTAAACAGAAAAGACAAAGAAGAAGTAGTGGATGTGGCAAGAAGCTTCCATGAAGATGGATTCAAGATTGTAGCAACCGAAGGAAACTACAAGCTGATTACCGAAGCCGGTATTCCTGCAACTTGTGTGAAGAAGCTTTGTGAAGGCCGTCCTAACGTGGCAGATATGATTACCAACGGAGAAATCCAGTTGATTATCAACTCTCCTGTAGGCAAGGACAGCGCATTTGATGACAGTTACTTAAGAAAGGCTGCTATCAAGGCAAAAGTGCCTTATATGACCACTATCGCAGCTGCTAAGGCTTCTGCGGAAGGCATCCGCTTTGCAAAGAACAATCCCGGCAGTGAAGTAAAATCCTTACAGGAACTGCACAGTGAGATTCACGACAAATAATAATAGGAAATAAAAAGCCGTCCCCGATTGTATGAGTGTTTACAATTGGGGACGGTATTTTAATTGGGAGAAAAAGGATACTATCAAATTAGGTGTTCTACCATCTTACTTTCCAACGTTCCCGTAAGGTTTCGAATGGCTCTGTAAGATGGTTTGTTATTTTTTTCTGTTTGTCTCACTTTCGCACTGCTTTTTCAGGAATGATTCAAAGAGAGCTTCATCTGTAGGGATTTCTGCCCAATCATTAGTCCATGCGGAAAGGTAAGCTGCATTGGAGATAGAAAGGGAGTTTAAGCCTTCTTCACCGGCTGCAATCATATCGGTACCATTTAAAATGGACTGTGCAAATTTTTCCAGTACGGTAGGATGTCCTTCCGGTTCTTCCTCGGTAAATTCTTCGTAAGTGCAATCAGGTGTTACGAAACCTTCTGTTGCGGTGAAGCAGAATTCACGCTCAGGAACTGCCAATTTCCACCAGCATAACTTGCCGTGTTCGATAACGATTTTACCCTTGTCGCCGGTAATTTCCAGACGGTTGGTACCTGCTGCATCACCGGTGGTGGTAATAAAGGTTGCGGTTGCACCGTTGTCATATTCACCGTAAATGGTAACATCATCTTCTACATCAATTTCATGGTATTTACCAAAGCTGCAGAATGCACGGATGCGTTTGGGCATACCGAAAATCCACTGCCATAAATCCAAGTTGTGAGGTGCCTGGTTTAATAAAACACCGCCACCTTCTCCGCTCCAGGTTGCACGCCAGCTTCCGGAGTTGTAATAAGCCTGTGTACGATACCAGTTGGTGATAATCCATACAAGACGTTTGGGAGCACCCAGTTCGCCGCTCTGTACGATTTCACGGGCTTTGGCGTAAAGAGGATTGGTACGCTGGTTAAACATAATACCGAATTTTACGCCGGATTTTGCTGCTGCATCATTCATTTCACGTACCTGTCTTGCATATACGCCTGCAGGCTTTTCGGTCAGCACATGAATACCGCGGTTGAAACACTCGATTGCCCAGGTGGGGTGGTCATAGTGGGGTACTGCGATTAATGCAGCATCGATTAAGCCACTGTCTAACATTTCTGTAGTGTCAGTAAAACAGGTTACATCAGGATACTGTTTCGGGAAATTTAATTTTTCGGGATTAATATCGCTGACAGCGGTTACTTCTACGGAAGGGCACTTTCCGTCCATTACATTGCGGAAATGACCGCTACCCATGTTACCCATACCAATAATACCAAGTCTGATTTTTTTCATATCAATTCTCCTTATAATAAAATTTTAAGTGCATCTGCTGCTGCGTCAAAAGCTGCTGAGGAAGAAGGATAACAATATCCCATTTTGGTTTTCTCTTCCGTTTCTAATTTGTCGAAGCCGTCAAAAACGGACAGATGGGGTTCCAGTGTCAGGACACTTCCCTTATACTGGGAAAGCAGATAGGGAAGGTTTCCGATACCTTTGCCGGCAGGAACAACAGAGCCGTCAGCCAATGCATCTTTAATGTGCATGTATGTAACGTAAGGATGTAATTTTTCCCAGGCTTCTTTGGTGTCCTGTCCGCACTGCACAAAGTTTGCGGGATCAAATACGGCTTTCAACTGGGGGAAAGTCTTATGGATTTCTTCGCAGCGGCAAGCCATATCACCGTAGATACCTTTTTCGTTTTCGTGGCAGAGGGTGATATCAGTACCTTTTGCAGCTTCGATAAACTGAGCAAGGCGTTCCATTACTTTGTCACGGTATTCAGCTTCGTTACCGGAAGGAACGTAGAAACTGAACATACGGATATTTTTTGCACCCAGAATGTCGGCAAGCTCCAAACCGTGTTTAAATTTATCCAGGTGAGGAGCAAAATCGTCGTTAATACCGATTTTTCCGTAAGGAGAACCAAGGGACCAGACGGTTATACCGGAGGCATCCAGTTTCTCGCGGACCTCTTTTGCTTTTTCATTGGTGAGATCTGCAATGTTTGTACCATCCACACCACGGATTTCCAAATGGGTGATGTCATTTCTTTTCATAGCAACAATCTGTTCTGAGATATTTGCAGATGCTTCGTCTGCAAAAGCAGATAAAATAAATTTCATAAAATCATTCCTCCATATTTTTTGAAAGAGAATTCCTTCTTGCTGTTACTTATGTTATAATATGATATAAAAAGAAAAGCCATTGCTAATATTGGCACAATAGATTGCAAATTCACGCATGTTGCTCCGATGAAGGAATGTAGCATGCGAATGTCGGAATTACATTGTCTTTTTGGAGGGGTATATGCTAAACGAATACAATATTGGAGAGATTTATATCAGACATGCAATTGATGAATTGCCGGATGAAAAAGAATTTACCATGCATATCCATGATGCATGTGAGATTTATCTTTTTCTGGCAGGTAAAGTGGAATACCTGGTGGAAGGGTCAAAATATAACCTTGATAAAAATGATTTGATGATTATACGTCCGGCAGAATCCCACACACCCAGAATCCTGGAACGAACCCGTTATGAGCGTTATGCAATTAATTTTCCTTATTCTTTTTTAGATGAGATAGATCCCGAACACAGATTGCTGCGGCCCTTTACGGAACGTGGTCTGGGAAAAAATAACCTATACAATTCTACAGACTTAGATACAGAATTGATAAACCGGTTGCTTTATGAGATATGTTACGGATGTAAAGATGAATATGACAGAAAACTGGTGGGAAAGACGCATTTACTGATGTTATTGGACATGATTAACCGTGCATATGAAAAAAAAGGAAAAGCAGACAACCGCCCGCAAAGCATTTCGGAAAGTATTGTGGCATATGTAAATAAACATCTTTTTGAAGAACTGAAAGTACCTGCGCTGGCGGAGCATTTTTTTCTGAGCACTTCACAGTTTAGCAGGGTGTTTAAGCAGGCAACGGGAGCTGCACCCTGGGACTATATTATCAAGAAACGCCTGACGGTTGCAAAGGAGATGATGGGGAGAGGCGTTTCTGCCCAGGAAGCGTGTGAACGTTGCGGCTTTTTAGAATATTCCTCATTTTTCAGGGCATACAAAAAGCACTTTGGGTGTTCACCCAAAAAGGACAATGAAAAAGAGTAATCTTCTGTTTTTTCATATCCACATAACTATGAATTATGATATAATGGTTTATGTGTAAAAGAATCGGGTAAGATTCTAAAGAAACAGCGTATTTAGGTATTGTTAACAGGGGAACAGACTTAGTGTATGGAGGAGGTAGTTTATGTCTTATAAGATGATTGAGATTGACCCGTATTTAACACCCTTTGAAAATGATATTAATCTGCGGATGGACAACTTAAACAGGAAGAAGCAGGAATTCTTCTGTAATGGTGGCAATCTGGTGGATATGGCCAACGGGTATAAATATTTCGGTATGCATCCCACAGAAAACGGCTGGGTATACAGAGAGTGGGCACCTGCAGCAGAAGCCATGTATCTGACCGGCGATTTTAACGGCTGGGATGTCAAAGCATGCCCCATGCGAAAGCTTTCCGGCGGCGTGTTTGAAGTATATCTGGAAGGGGAAACTACGCTACAGCCCGGACAGAAGGTGCAGGCAATTGTCATCCATCAGGGTGAAATGCTGCGCAGAATTCCATTGTATGCAACCCGCGTGGTGCAGGATCCCCAAAACCATATGTGGTGTGCAGAGGTTGAGGATACTTTGGCTTCCTACCCCTGGACAGATGCAGGTTTTGTACCTGCAAAGACACCGTTTATCTATGAGTGCCATATCGGTATGGCGCAGGAAAAAGGTGCAGTAGGTACTTACAAAGAATTTACGGAACATATTTTACCCCGTGTGAAGGAACTGGGCTACAATACCATCCAGATTATGGCGATTATGGAGCACCCTTATTATGGCTCCTTTGGCTATCAGGTATCCAATTTCTTCGCAGCGGCTTCCCGTTACGGTTGCAGTAGTGATTTAAAAGAATTAATTAATACCGCCCATAGCATGGGTATTACCGTACTGCTGGATGTGGTACACTCCCATGCGGTTAAAAATACCAATGAGGGATTAAATGAATTTGACGGTACAGAGTACCAGTTCTTCCACTCCGGAGAAAAGGGAAATCACAGTGCCTGGGGCACGAAGCTCTTTAACTATGGTAAGAATGAGGTAATTCATTTCCTGTTATCCAATTTAAAATACTGGATGGAAGTGTTCCACTTTGACGGTTTCCGTTTTGATGGTGTGACCTCCATGCTTTATCATGACCATGGGTTAGGCAGTGCTTTCAGCAGCTATGAAATGTATTTTTCCATGAATACGGATACCGAAGCGGTAACCTATTTACAATTGGCAAATGAACTGATTCATCAGCTGAATCCCAATGCCATTACCATTGCGGAAGATATGTCCGGTATGCCGGGTATGTGTTTGCCGGTAGAGGACGGCGGTATCGGATTTGACTACCGTCTTTCCATGGGTGTTCCCGATTTGTGGATTAAGACAATCAAAGAATACAGTGATGAAGAGTGGGATATTATGAAGCTCTGGTATGAGCTGATTGGACGCAGACCGAAAGAGAAGAACATTGGGTATTGCGAATCCCATGACCAGGCGCTGGTAGGGGACAAGACCATTATGTTCCGCCTCTGCGATGCGGAAATGTACACCGGTATGTGTAAATTTGGCGGAAACCCGGTTGTAGACAGAGGCATTGCCCTGCACAAGATGATTCGTCTGGTTACGGCATCTCTTGCCGGAGAAGGATATCTGAACTTTATGGGTAATGAATTCGGACACCCCGAATGGATTGATTTCCCCAGGGAAGGCAATGGCTGGAGTTACCACTATTGCCGCAGACAGTGGAGTCTGGTGGACAATCAGGACTTACGCTATTGTGAGTTAAACGATTTTGATAAGGCCATGGTAAAACTGTTAAAAGAAGAGGATGTGCTTGCAAAAGAGGCAGTGAACCGCTGGATGCATCAGGATGATAAGATACTGATTTACAGCAAGGGGGATGTAGTCTTTGCCTTTAACTTCCACCCTACCAAATCCTTTGACGGCTATTTTATTCCGGTAGGAGAGGAAGGCGCTTATGAAGTGGCATTATCATCTGATGACGGCACCTTCGGTGGCTTTAACAGAGTGGATACCTCTTATGTGTACCATACACAAACCACTCCTGCAGGCTGGGTAGGTTTCCAGTGCTATCTGCCAAACAGAAGTGCCATTGTATTTAAGAAAAAGTAAATCCTAAAATGAGTTGCTGTAAGCCCATTCCAATTATTGCGTGATAAATAAATGAGGTATACAAATGACGACTTACTATGCGGTTATGGCGGTTTTGGCACTGTTTAATCTGATTGTATTTTTATTGGATTTTCAGGAGAAAAAGTTAAATTACTATATGCTGGCAATGTTTGTGATTATGACATTAAGCAATGCAGGGAATGTGTTGCTGGCCACCACAGATTTGTTGGAAGTAGCGATTGTTGCCAAGAAGATATATTATTTGGGTGGTTGCTTTATTCCGCCACTGATTTTGATAGTTATTTTTAAAATGTGTAATATCCGGCTGAAAAAGTGGATTACCAATATACTTGTATTATATAGCTTTGCGGTGTATGGCATGGTTCTTACCATAGGCTATCATGATATGTATTATGTCTCTGCAACATTGACCAAAGACGGAGATGCCACTGTAATTGTTCCGGAATACGGATTCGGGCATAACTTTTTCTATATATTGCTTTATGGATATCTTTTGATTGGTGTAGTGGTTTTGTTATATAGTTTTAAGAACCAAAACCGGTTATCGCGAAAGAATCTTTGGGCACTGATTGCGGTTGAACTTGTGACCATAGTAGTATTTCTGGTAGGAAGGGTAGTGAATCCGGATATGGAGGTGACACCGTTTGCCTATATCCTTGACGGTTTTATCCTACTGTATCTCAGCAGGCGTGTAACGGTTTACAGCTTGGAAGACAATATAATAAGCAGTCTGGGCAAACAGAATGATTACGGATATATTATGTTTGACAAACATCGTAATTTTCTGGGCGCGAATGAGCTGGCAGAGAAGATTTTGCCGGAACTTTACGGATTAAAGATTGACCGCCCTGTTTTCGGGTATGATTCGTTGGTATTTTTACAGGTTGAACTGGACGAATTTGAAAAAAGTAATGATACTTTGTTTGAACTTGATAAAGGTGAAAACCACTATGAAGGACATATCAATCAAATCTGGTACGCAGACAAGGCTGTGGGATATCTGTTTGAAATAGAAGATGTTACGGACAGATATAAGTATACAAAGCTTCTTTCAGAGTATAATGACAATCTAAAGAATGAAGTGGAAGAAAAAACAGTCCATATTCGAAATATGCAGTCCCAGATATTGCTGGGAATGGCCAATATGGTAGAAAACCGTGACGGTAATACGGGAGGTCATATAAAACGTACCAGTTATGTGATAGAGATTCTGATGAATACCATCAGGGAACATGGGATACTTGATTTGGAGGATAAGTTTTGTCAGGCTGTGATTAAATCAGCACCTATGCATGATTTGGGAAAGATTAGTATAGATGATAAAATACTTCGGAAACCCGGCAGGCTTACGGATGAAGAATTTGCTATTATGCAGACCCATGCGGAAAAAAGCGGTGAATTGGTGGCAAGCATTTTAGAAGGCGTTGAAGATGCATATTTTGTAAATATTGCAAAGAATCTGGCAAGGCACCATCATGAAAAGTGGAACGGCGCAGGATACCCGGACCATTTGCAGGGAGAAGATATCCCTATGGAAGCAAGAATTATGGCAGTGGCAGATGTATACGATGCGCTTGTCAGCAAACGTTGCTACAAAGAAGCTATGAGTTTTGAACAGGCACATCAGGTGATGATGGAGTCCATGGGAAGTCATTTTGATCCGCAGATGGCAGAAGTATTTGAAAAGAGCAGAAAGAAATTAGAGGAGTATTACTCCGCGTAAGAAAAAAAGCAGTTTATTGTATAAACTGCTTTTTTCAAAAGAAGATATTGGAGGGAGGAAGGGCAATATGGCATCATTATACTGGCATAAAAATCCTTATGATATACAAAAGACAGAACAGCTTTTTATTAAAAAGATGCGGGAAAATATGAAGCATCATTTTGTAAATTGTAAGGAATACCATACCCTTTTGACAGGTCTTGGCTGGGAGGAAGCAAAAATAGATAAGATGGAAGCCATACAGGATATCCCGGTTTTGCCAACTCTTTATTTAAAGCACCACCGAATGGATTCCCTGCCTGCCCGCAAGATGTTAACCAGAGCAACCTCGTCCGGGACCAGTGGAAATAAGAGCAATATCGGGTATGACTTAAAAAGCCTGTGGCAGATGCTGGGGATGTCTGTCAGTATCGGCAGGAGACATAAATTGTTTTCTTTCAGGCCCTGCCGCTATATCATATTGGGCTATGAACACCGCAAAGCTTTTGATAAAAGTCATGCAGAAGATGAAAAAGCGGTGGCAAAAACGGCCTATTTATTTACTTTTATGGCACCTGCCAAGTCCCGTATCTATGCACTGCGGTATCAGAACGGGGAATACAGCTTACAATTAGAAGCCATCAAAGAGGCCTTACTCAAATACAGTAAGAAAAAAACACCGGTAAGAATTATCGGGTTTCCTTTTCACGCATATTGGCTTCTGACACAGATGAAAGAAGAGGGATTGATTTGTCATCTGCCCAAAGGCTCCGTCATTGCCTTTGGAGGGGGCTGGAAGGAGTATTATACCCAGCGTGCGGATAAGGAGACCATGTACAGACTGGTGGAAGAAGTGCTGGGAATTCCGGAAGATAAATGCTGGGAATTTTTCGGTGCCGTAGAGCATCCCATTTTGTATACCACATGTCCCAAACATCATTTTCATGTACCCATTCACAGCAGGGTTCTGATTCGGGATGTGGATACGTTTAAGCCGGTGCCTATGGGAGAACCGGGACTGGTAAACCTTTTGACACCTATGGTGCAGAGTGCGCCGGTACATAGTATTATGACAGATGATTTGGGAATTCTGCATGAGGGCAGTACCTGTGGTTGCGGCATTACTACCCCTTACTTGGAAATTCTGGGCAGAGTGGGTATGGATGATATTACTACCTGTGCTGCAGGAGCAGAAAAACTATCCAACCAAATCCTACAGGAGGTGCTCAAATGATTATATTTGAAGGACAACTTTTAGCGGATGAAGAACTGGATAATGTATTAGAGAAACTCTGGGATTCCTGTGTGCAGACAATTACGGAAAGGGAAGAGATTGCAGGGCGTGTGATGGATGCCTGCGGTGGTGTTGCACAAAAAATCAAACAGGGGGATTATGACAGTATTTTAACACCTCTTTTGGAAAAAGGCACTTTTACTCTGCCGCAATTAGAAGAGGTGATGCAATTTTTTGACAGGGAAAACCTGCAATACAAATATGATATGGAGCTTGGAGACTGGAAACAAATGGTGGAGGCAGAGTCGGGTGCCCGGAAAAAACAGGTAACACCGTTGGGAATTCTGTTCCACATTGCCGCCGGCAACGCGGAAGGACTGCCTTTTTACAGTGTGCTGGAAGGGATGATGGCAGGTAATGTAAATATTCTGAAATTACCCTCCATGGATGATGGTATCTCAGTACTGTTACTGCATGAAATTATAAAAGAAGAGCCTGCACTGGCACCCTATGTCTGTGTATTGGATGTACCCTCCACCAATATGAAAGTTATGAAAAGGCTGGCGGATATGGCGGACGGTATTGCGGTCTGGGGTGGGGATGAAGCCATTCGCACCATCCGTACCTATGCAGCACCGGAAACGCAGATTATCAGCTGGGGGCATAAATTGAGTTTTGCTTATGTGAGCGAGGCAGTTTTAGCGGATGATAAATTGAAACAGGAATTGTATGGACTGGCCCATCATATTTGCCAGACACGGCAGGTGCTTTGCTCCTCCTGTCAGGGACTGTTTGTGGATAGCGAAGACGTGAGTGTGGTGAGTGGGGTAGGCGAATTGTTTTTTCAGATATTAAAAGAAGTCAGTGCAACCTATCCGCCGGAAACCATTGGTGTAAGGGGAAAGATATTCCTTTCTCTTTATAACGAGGAACTGGAGAATGAAAACGGGGCAAAAAAGATTCTGAAAGAAAAGAATGTCAGTGTGATTGTCAGTCAGGACAGTAACCTGGAACTGTCTTATATGTTTAGAAATTGCTGGGTGAAACCCTTACCTTCCAACAAAATTGTTTCTGCGCTGAAAAGCCACAGAGGGCATTTGCAGACGGTAGGATTGATTTGCAGACAGGAAGAGCGTTCCGCACTGGCAGACAAGCTGATGAAAGCAGGTGTGACCCGTATCACTTCCGCAGGTCATATGTCCCATACCATCCCCGGAGAGGCGCATGACGGGGAGTATCCGTTACAGCGATATTGTAAGATTGTGGAGATTGAAGTGTGATTAACAATAGGAGAATAACATGCATTTCGTAGACGCAAAAGGAATTTTATCTGCACATAACGGTATGAATCTGTACAGGGGGTGTTCCCATGGGTGCATTTACTGCGATGCCCGAAGTACCTGCTATGGGTTTACCCACGCCTTTGAAGATATTGAGGTGAAGCAGAATGCACCACAGCTTCTGGAAAAAGCGCTGCGCTCCAAAAGGAAGAAATGCATGATTGGAACGGGAGCCATGAGCGATCCTTACATGCATTGCGAAGAGGAACTAAAGCTGACCAGGAAATGTCTGGAACTGATAGAACATTATGAGTTTGGACTGGCTATTCAGACCAAATCCAACCGGATTCTCCGGGACTTGGATTTATTGAAAAGCATTAACCAAAAGGCAAAATGTGTGGTGCAGATCACGTTAACCACCTATGATGAGGAACTTTGCAAAATATTAGAACCCAATGTGTGTACCACGAAAGAACGGGTGGAGGTACTGAATATACTTCATGAAAACGGTATTCCGACGATAGTGTGGTTATGTCCGATTTTACCATTTATCAATGATACAAGGGAAAATATTGCAGGCATTTTGGAGTACTGTATTCGGACCAAGGTGTACGGTATTATCAACTTTGGTATGGGTGTCACTCTGCGGGAAGGCGACAGGGAATACTTTTATGCGGCGCTGGATAAGCACTTTCCGGGCATGAAACAAAAATACCAAAGGACATTTGGCAACGCATATGAAGTGACAAGTGCCAATCAGGCTGAATTGCTACGGCTTTTTAGAGATACCTGCAAGAAACATCATATTGTTTATGACAGAGATGCGTGTTTTCAGTATTTGCAGGAGTTTCCCGAGAAGTATGAGCAGATGACGTTGTTTTAGAATGATTTTTTCCAACCTTTCCTCAAGTGCCGTGTCTTATATATATGAACGCGTTCAAAAAGAGGTGATACTGACAGTGAAGGAAGAATACGGAAACAATTTAGTAGATAAGTACATGAAGCAAATCTATGCTTATGTATCTAAAAGAGTCTCAAATCCACAGGATGTAGAAGATTTAACCCAGGAAATCTGTCTTAATCTCTACAAGGCTGCAACTACAAAAGACATTGTTGCAGAAGAGTCCTTTGTGTGGACGGCGGTGAGACATACCCTTGCCAACTATTATCGGGCAAAAGAAAAAAATCATTATCTGATTGGAATGGATGAGTTGGATTTTGAACCTGCCGATAATAAGGAACTGACGCTGGACGAGGTTATACGGCGGGAAGACTGCATGCGGATACAAAAGGAGATTGCATATCTGAATCAGTTGCAGCGCAAGATTGTGATTGCATACTATTACGAAGAAAAGAAACAAACAGAAATTGCTTCTGAATTGCGTATTCCTCTTGGAACTGTAAAATGGCACCTTAATGTAGCAAAGAACGAATTAAGGAAAGGTATGGAAAAGATGAGGAATATAGAAGAGTTAAAATTTAATCCTGTGAAGTTTAGTATAGTAGGAATGGCCGGTTCTGACGGTACCATGGGAATGCCCATTAATTTTTTTAGAAGTGCGTTGTCCCAGAATATTGTATATTGCATTTCTAAGAAAGAGATGACAATAGAAGAAATTGCTGACGCTATGGCTGTCTCGCCGGTATATGTGGAGAGCGAACTGGCTTTTCTTGAGGAGTATTCTCTGGTGATTAAGAATAAAGATAAGTATATTGCGAATATTTTAGTAGAAGAAGACAATGCGGAAACTGTAAGCAGACATAAAGCATTCTATGAAACCATTTCTGGGAAAATGGCAACACAATTATATGATGTCATTATTGACGGTGGGTATTTAAACAGTGAGGAGTTAATAGTTCCGGATAATGATAAGAATTTCTTTATGTGGGCACTGATTTTTTATCTGCTTGCCTGGGTGGAAGCTGACGGCATTTCAAAGAAAATTACCTTTGATGAGGTTGCTGAGTTGAGAGCAGACGGTGGAAAAAATATCATTACCGCTGTGGTGGATACTGCTGCAACAACCGCTTATATGAAAGAAAGCAAAATGGATAGATTTTGCGGACCCTGCTGGAATAGTAACGACGATGTGATTTTGTGGCTGGTGGATGGCGACTGGACAGCAAAAAGAGTAGGACAGAATTACGGTGGTCCCAACATAGAAAGGGACTTAAAACTGTTAAAGCGCTTTTATGGAAAAGAAGCATTATCCGCCGATGATTATGCATTTTTGTGTCAAAAAGGATATATCAAGAAAAGTGCAGAAGGTTTTCGGTTCGCAATTGCTGTTATGTCAGAAGGAGAAACCAAGAAACAGTTATTTGATCTGACGAAACAAATTAAGAATCAGGTTTTGCAAGAATTTGCTACTGAAATTGAGACCTACAAAATCTGGGTAATGGAAAATACCAATTATCCAAAACATTTAAAAAAGCAGAAAGAATTTGGACTGCAAAGTGTATTTCACGCGGATGGGTGGTTTATGTTGTATGCGAAGAAAGCTTTGGAGGAAAGCGGAAGGTTAAAGCCGATAACAGAAGCGCAGAAGATTGGTGCGTCAGAAATACTTATTGTAAATTAAGTATTTAAGCCAATAGGATTTCATTTTAATATCAGGTATAAAATTCCTCTGTTTACAGATACTAGTTTCAACACTAGAAAATGTAAACAGAGGAATTTTCATTTTGTATATATGCAAAAGAGTTCCCGTGGAAGGAGAGATTATGAAAGCAACAGGCATAGTAAGACGTATAGACGACCTTGGACGAATCGTAATACCAAAGGAAATCCGCAGAACACTGCGGATTAGGGAAAGTGACCCTTTGGAAATTTTTACTGACAGAGAGGGTGAAATTATTTTGAAAAAATATTCACCCATCGGTGAAATGACCGGTTTCGCAAAACAGTATGCAGAAAGTCTGGCGCAGGTGTCCGGGCATGTGGCACTGATTGCAGACAGAGACCAGTTCATTGCGGTCAGTGGCGGTTACAAGCATCTGCTTGGTAAAAGCATCAGTAAAGAACTGGAGGAAAAAGCCAATAACAGAGAGACTGTAATTGCAGCAAAAGGAGAAAAATCTTTTATTCCCATTACGGAAGAAGCAAACGATGAGTACCAGCAGGAAGCGCTAACCCCTATTATTTGTGAAGGGGATGTCATCGGAATGGTGGTACTCCTTGAAAATGACACCAAAAATAAAATGGGAGAAGTAGAGCACAAATTAATTATGTCCGCAGCAGGGTTCCTGGGCAGACAGATGGAACAGTAAAGAAAAGGGCTTTGACGAAAATAAATAGTCAAAGCCCTTTTTGTGATTTTTTGTCCCTAAAAGCATGCTAAAAGAAGAAAACATAAAATATTTAATGTTTTTCGTTAAAAAGTTGTTGACAAATGTAAAAATGCATTGTATAGTACATTTAACGATAAACATTAAAAAATTATTTTTTATCGTTCGCCAACTTGCAAGGGTGTTAGAAACAATAACTTTTTATTATGAGAGGAATAAAGGAGACAAACTATTATGAAGGAACAGGCAATTCAAAAGATTAACAAAATTGGTAAAGTAAGCAGTATTATTACTTTGGTAGCAAAGATACTGGTTGGTATCGGTCTGGCAGCATCACTAATTGTAGCGATTATTTGTTTTGTGATACCGGAATCTATGTTACAATTTAACATGGACGGGGAGATGACTGTGGAAGTGGATTATTCCAGCTTAGGATTAACCATGACGGAAGAAGAAATAGCTGCAGCGCAGGAAGAACTGGATGCAGAAATGATTAGTGGCGGCGAAGAAGTAGAATTTAGCGAGGTGTTAATAACCGAAGATAAGATTACAATGACCGGGGAAGTAGACACCTTTTCCATTACCATGAAAGACATAGCATGGATTTTTTTATTAGCCCTTGTAGTGCTGGCTATGACTTTTGTGACATTATTCTTCGTAGGTTCCCTGTGTAAGGCATTCCGTGATTGTCAGTCACCTTTTGACGCAAATGTAATTAAGAAAATGCAGAACTTAGCCATTTCCCTGATTCCCTGGGCGATTGTATCTTCAGTGGCAAACTCTATTTCCAACAGTCTGCTGAACAATAAAATCAGCATCAACTTTACAATAGATTTAGGCGTGATTCTGATTGTACTGGTTGTATTCGTATTAGTATACATATTCAAATACGGTGCTGTGCTGCAGCAGGAATCCGATGAGACATTATAAGAAAGAGGTTTGTTATGGGAAAAATAATATTACGATTAGACAGAGTCATGGCTGACCGAAAAATGAGTTTAAATGAACTGGCAGAGAAAGTAGGGGTTTCCAACGTAAACCTTTCCAAGATGAAAACCGGAAAAATCAGTGCAATCCGGTTTTCCACACTGGAAGCCATTTGTGAAGTGTTAGACTGTCAGCCCGGAGATATTTTGGAATACGACAGAACTGTTACGGAAGAATAAGAAGAAACAGAGGCAGTGTATGGCTATCAATATTAATCATCAGTTACGGGAACAAATGCCCCATGATGCAGCAAACTTTCCAATCACTTTTTTTCATGATGAACTTGCTGCATTACCTAATTTCACAGGTCCCCTGCATTGGCATCCGGAATTTGAAATTGCCACAGCAGAAAGTGGTACTTTGGATTTTCAGATAGGACAAGACCATGTTTTACTGGAGGCAGGGGATAGTATATTTGTTAATGGCAATGTGTTACATGGGATTAAACAGCTATCAGATGGTATACCTGATGCGATGCCCAATATTGTGTTTTCAGGAGGTTTACTTGCACCGGAAACAAGTATCATTTATCAAAAATATATTAAGTTCATTGCCGGTTGTGATGCTTTGCCATACATTGTCTTTCAAAATGCAAATGCACAACATAATGAAGTAAATACGCTGATAAAAAGCATTTATCATGAGTTGCGTGAAAAAACGGATTGTTATGAGATGGTTGTGCAACGTAAACTCAACTGCATATTTGAATATATATATTGCAATTTTGACAGTTTTCCAAAGGCAGAAAGCACCCGGATACAAATGAAGACCCAAATCCGTATTCAAAAAATGTTGTCCTATATTTATAAGCATTATATGGAATCTGTAACACTTGAAGATATTGCCGGGGCTGCCAACATTAGCAGAAGCGAAGCCGGACGTTGTTTTAACACATATATGAATTGTTCCCCTATTGATGCATTGATTCAATACAGACTTCAGGTTGCACATGGGATGCTGAATGAAACATCGCTTTCGCTTCAGGAAATCTGTTATTCCTGTGGGTTCAATTCTGAAAACTATTTCAGCCGCAGATTTCGGATGCATTACGGATATGCACCCGGCAAAAATAGAAAACTGGGTAAATAGTGCTAAAGTTTGGTGTTATTGCGCCTTGCCGTTATATGGTTTTGAAGATATGATACGCATATAATACAAAAATGGAGGCGAAAGTAGTATGGAATTTAAGTGGTTGAATGAAAGTGAAATCAAAAAGACAGGTGACAGGATTGAAATTAAAGCACCCGGGCAGACAGATTTTTTCTGCGGAAGTATTGATGAGTGTCAGGAGGGGATTCTCCCGGAGTCACTTTGTAATGCGCCATATTATTATACAGAAGTAGAAGGCGATTTTGTACTTAAGGTAAAAGTATCACATGAATTTAAGGATACATATGATTCTTCATCTGTTATGGTTATGAAGGACGAGCGTTGTTGGGCGAAATGTTGTTTTGAATTAACAGATTTCGGTACACATGCAGCTGTAAGCGTGGTAACAAAAGGGGATTCGGATGATGCCAACGGATGCAATTTAGAAGGCAATACCGCGTGGCTACAGGTTTGCAGAGTAGGAAATAATTTTGCGTTCCATTACTCAGTGGATGGAGAAAATTTTTATATGATG
The DNA here is from genome assembly GCA_045580245.1 of Lachnospiraceae bacterium. Classification (GTDB taxonomy): domain Bacteria; phylum Bacillota; class Clostridia; order Lachnospirales; family Lachnospiraceae; genus Acetatifactor. The sequence continues at coordinate 168 of JAZNNL010000035.1, read as the reverse complement.
AGATATTTCCATCTTCCTGTTGAGCCTGTTGTGAAAGTTGGTCTTTTGGCACAAGCACCTGTTGGAAACGGTGGAATCAGAGTATATGAAAATTTAAGTATTCAGAAAAAAACAGTTAAAAATATAAGAGCCGGAAAGTAGTATGCATTGCATATTATTCTGATAGGA
>JAZNNL010000034.1:0-5373 GCA_045580245.1 Lachnospiraceae bacterium | reverse complement strand
ACTTTTGGGTCTATAGATGATATTATCATTTTTGTTCGGTACAAATTGAATACCCGAAATGCGGAAGTGCTGGAATTGGCAGACAGGCAAGACTAAGGATCTTGTGTTGGTTACAACGTGTGGGTTCAAGTCCCATCTTCCGCAGGCTAAGACCTCAGTATTTACTGGGGTCTTTTGTTTTTGTGTTGCATTTGCAAAAAGGGTTAATTGATTGGGCTGTAAGTTTCTTTTCAAAATTGTTCATATGTAAATTAACCTATACCTAATTTCTTATTGCTTTTGGAAAAATCCTATGCTACACTATAATCACAAAAGGAGCAACCGCCCAAAGTGGTTAGCCTCATAGGGTTTTATAAAAAAGCCACTCGTCGGCCAAGACAAGAGTGGCTTTTTTATTTTCGCTTGTTTATCCTATCTATGTAGGCAAGCAGTGCAATAACGAACATTCCAAACGCTATCATTAATGATATTGCTTCATATATACTCATATGCACCACCTCCCTTCTGATTCAGTACGGGAGGCTACCACCTTGTACACGGTTACTCCATATACCAATCTTAATATAGAGATTTAGTTAATGCAATCCCCCTCTTTGGGGCGTTTAGAGTAGGGCGGTTTGTAGGTTTTGCACAAGTTTTGCGATGAGTATTTCTTCCTAAGTAGTCAAAAAGGTTTAGGCATATTATTTGGCGGGTAAGACACCCGCCACTTTTTGTATCCTGATTTTCATGACAAGTTGATTGGAAGATGTTATACTGAAGAGGCAAGTTACGCAAGAAACTAAAAAGTAACAAGGGGAATACACATGATAAAACTATCAAAGGAAATGTTTGTTAAGGCGTGTGATTATATTTTTGCCCATGGAGATGATATAATTCGTGCATGGTTTAAATATAATTTTGAAGATTGTAATACAGATGAATTCATGAAAGTATTGGCAAAATATCAACATGAGAACGGTGGATTTGGCGGACTGATGTATGAATTTGAATATCAGGGTCCTTGCCTTAAATGTACGGAACATGCTTTCCGATACATATATTATTTAAAAGACAAACCATCGGCAGAGCATCCGGTTATTCAAAATATGGTGAAATATGTGCTGGAGAATTATCGCCCGGAAATCGGTTGTTGGGGAGAACTTTTAGCACCGGGAGTGAATGATGGTGCCCATGTAAATTGGTGGACATATTCCGGTAGAGATATTTTGCCTATTACTGATTATGATGAACGGATTGAGAAATATAATCCTAATGGAGAAGCGGCATTAGCAGCTATTGTAGCTCTTTATTCAGAACTTGTGCCGAAAGAATTATATGAGGAGATTATTCAGTATCCGGTGCAACATATTTTGCGGTACTATGACGAAGCTTCCCCATTATTTGGAAAGTCTGCAAGATTGGACCATGGAAGAAATGATATTGAATCCCCATATAATTTGAAATGTTATCAAATGTTTGTAAAGTGCCTGCCCGATAAGTTTTTGTCGGATAAATTGACAGCAATTTTATGCCAAAATCCAACTGCATGTATGCAGCTTGATTATGCAGTCTGGGAAAATGGTTATGAGGAACTGCCTTGTGATGTTGTAGAGACTCCGGAAAGCATTGTCTATCCGGCTGTGAAACAATATGTAAATGATTCATTGGATTATTTGATAAAAAGGCAAAGTGAAGATGGTGCATGGCATTTGACATGGAGTTTTGGTGAAGATGAACGATTCCGAAAAATGGAAGCCTTGTACGAGGCAAATTACACTATGTTAATTTTGGCAAGACTTCGGCGATTTAATAGGATAGAGATATAACTTTACAATGTTTACACATATCAGTCGTTCAAGCATGGAAAGGACTTTATATGAAAAAAGCAATTTTCTGGGATAGTGACGGAACCCTGTTATATGGTAATGAGTCGTTCAAAAGTTCACTGGTAAGAGCTTTTGAAGAATTCGGATACGCACTGGAAGAAGAGGAAGCGAGAAATTTCATGCGACGTGTTTGCTCGTGGTATGTGCCTGAGAAGGACCATTCTCAAAAAAGCGGAGAAGAATGGTGGAAGGACTTATTAGAGGAAATCAGTATATTCTGTGAGGAACACGGCGTGGAGCAGGTAGATATTATACCTGTTTGCAATTCCTTTAGGGAGAAGGTAATTACTTTCGAGTATGAAGCTTATCCGGATGCCAAGTCGGTACTACATTATTTTAAAGAAAAAGGGTATGAAAATTATATTATTTCCAATAATTTTCCAGAACTTTCACAAGTATTTGTAAGACTGGGGCTGGATACCGAGATAGTAGGATATTTTCTTTCTGCAAGTGTGGGATATGAAAAGCCGCGAAAAGAAATTTTTGAATATGCACTTTTGCATGCCGGGAATCCGGAAATCTGCTACATGATAGGAGATAATCCGGTAGCGGATTATCAAGGGGGACAGGAAAACGGCATGACACCGGTTCTTGTGCATAACATGCAAGCCGAAAAGACCTGCTGCGAACAACTAACCGACTTATTTAACATTATTACGGAATAGAGAAGAACAACGACTCTTAAGTGAGCCAGTTGTTCTTTTTTGCAATTGTCTACAAATACGCCTTTATTTTTGTTGCTACATATACAATTTTAGTGTAAAATGTAAATATACTTCACAATTCGCAAAAGGGGAATTACGGGATGATGAAGCAGGAAGAACGAAACTATTTTTTGAATCAGGGGTTCACGGAAGAGCAGATTACCGAGATTAGTGAAGGTAAGGCTGCAGGTCTTAATGTGGCCATTTATGCCAATAAAAACTTTTTGCCTATCCAGATGCGACAAATCCGTTTGGGATTGGCAGAAAAACTTCCGGTAGACATCTATGCCAATTTGGACTATGACTGGTTTCAGATGGAGGAAATCCGTCTGGGGCTAAAATCCGGCGTAGATGTTTCTTTATATGCAGATGCAGAAATGCCTTACGAAACCATGCGTCAGATTCGAAAAGGCTTGGAAATCGGTCTGGATTTGCGAGAATATACGGGGCTGGGAGCAAATATTATTCGTGAAATCCGCAGGGCACATATTGCGGGAGTGGACATCTTAAAGTATGTGGAGGAAGGGTATGACGCGGAGCAAATCCGTGAAATCAGGCATGCGTTGGAGATAGGAATTGATATGGACAAGTATTTGTCCAAAGAATACAGGGCAGCCTCCATTGCGGAAATCTGCAAAGGTTTGGAAAATGGTGTGGACGTATCGCTGTATGCGAGCATGAATTACAGTTGGCGGCAGATGCGTGAAATCCGTAAAGGATTAGAACTACAGATAGATATCAGTAAATACAGTAATACTTTGTATGCATGGGACCAGATGCGTGAAATCAGATGGGGCTTAAAATATGGTCTGGATGTAGAAGGATATTGCTCCCTGCGTTATACCGCAGAAGAGATGCATGCGAAAAGAATGGCAATTCTGGACGATATTTACAAGGAACAGGAGCGTATCCTGCAAAGCCAGATTAAATCAGAAGACTTTATATTTGAATTTGGCCCTAACGACATGGAAGCCTATATTACGGTTTTGCCCCATGGAAAAGAAGTAACGAAAGACCGATTGCTGGAGATTTTAGAACAGAACAATATCCGTATGGGGATTTTGGAAAACGCAGTTGATAAAATTGTCAGTGGGCAGTGCGGCAGAGGTGCCATTCTGATAGCCCAGGGACAGATTCCTTACAAAGGAGAAGACGGTTATTATGAATTCTTTTTCCGTACAGATCTGGAAAGAAAGCCTAAAGTATTACCGGATGGTACGGTAGATTACCGCCATATGAACTGGTTTGAAATGGTAAAGGCAGGACAAAAACTGGCTTATTATCATGAAGCCAGGGAAGGTGCGGTCGGATATAGTGTGTCCGGCAATGTAATCAAAGCCAGAAAGGGTATGGAACAACGTGTTCTGAGAGGAACCGGTTTTAAACTGGCAGAAGATAAACGTACCTATGTTGCAGTTTTTGATGGCATGATTCAAATGGAAGATAATGAAATAAAGATTACCCAGCACCTGCTTTTGGAGGAAGTAAATCTGGCGACCGGAGATATACAATTTAACGGAAGTCTGGAGATAAAAGGGGATGTGGGAGTCGGCTCCGTTATCCGTGCAACCGGCGATATTGTAATTGACGGTACCGTGGAAGGCGCAACCATTGAGTGCGGTGGAAGTGTTGCTTTGAAAAAAGGAATGAATGCCGCAGGACATGGACAAATTACGGCAGGCAAAGATGTGGTCAGCAGGTTCTTTGAAAATGTAAAAGTGGTTGCCAAAGGAAATATCGAAGTTGATAAATGTTTAAACAGCCAACTGTATGCCGGAGGCATGGTTATCAGTACCAACACTATTGCAGGCGGTGTTACCAGCGCGGGAACCGGTTTTAATTTGAAGCATGTTGGTAATCAGGCAGGCTTACATACAGCACTGAAAATCAAGGTGGATGAAAAAGTCTGGGAAGAATATAAGATGGTAAAAAACGCAATTTTCGAAGTTGGGGAAGAATTGATGCTATTGCTGAAATCTTATAAGGAGTTTCAGGAAAAATATCCACCGGAAGTCAGAAGTGAGATGGAGATTTTCGGTAAAGTAGAAAAAGCGGTATTTACCAAGAAAAAGCAGTTGGAGCAGTTTAGAATTCTGGAAAGTGAACTGGAAGAAAAAATTAAGAAAGTAAGAAGTGCCAAGATGTTAATTGCCGGTCAGGCTCATGAAGGCGTGGTACTGGAAACGGATGATGGCAGATGGCATGCAGCAGATGAATATAACATTCTGCTCAGAATACAGAATAATCAGGTAGAGGCAATACCGAACGGATAATGTAAAGGGAGAATACAAAGTGAGGAATAAAATTTTAATTGTCGATGATATGAAATTTAACCGTCAGGTACTAAAAGGATTTCTGGACGAAGAGTATGAAATTCTGGAAGCGGAAAACGGCAGGGAAGCCATGGATATCATAGAAGAGAAGCGGGGAGAAATTGCTGCAGTACTTTTGGATATTGTTATGCCGGAAATGGATGGAGTAACGGTTTTAAAGCTTTTAAACGAAAAGCAGTACATAGGCGATTTCCCCATACTGGTTGTAACCAGCGAACAGGATGTGAATCTGGTGGGACAATGCTTTGATTACGGAATTTCGGATTTTATCCGCAAACCGGTGAATACAGACTTTGTAAAGCAGAGAGTAGAAAATCTGGTAGACCTGTATATGGAGAAAAATGACTTCAAGGACAAAATTGCCAGACAGACACTCACGTTGCAAAATCAATATAAATTGTTGCAGCAACAGGCCGCACAGTTAAGAAGCAGTAATGAAAAAATTATTGATATCCTCGGTACGGTGGT
>JAZNNL010000033.1:0-11276 GCA_045580245.1 Lachnospiraceae bacterium | reverse complement strand
CGGCGTGTGCTTTTTCCCTTGCGCCGGGTACATTTTCCAGTATCCATGCAATTTTGGATGCGCTGAAATAGGCGTCCGGTATCAGACCGGTCTTTGCGGGTACGGTTTTGTCAAAGCCTGCCTCCACCAGCGCATCTATCATGCCTGCGGTACGTCTGCACTGCCACACAATGGCGTTGTAGACGGGCTCGCCGGTTTCTTTGTCCCATACGATGGTGGTCTCTCTCTGGTTGGTAATACCGATGCTGCTGATTTCTTCCGCAGCAGCCCCTATCATGGCCATGGCTTCCGTAGCTACTGCCAGCTGGGAAGACCAGATTTCCATGGGATTATGCTCCACCCATCCCGGTTCAGGATAAATCTGGGCAAATTCTTTTTGCGCCATGGAGCAGATATTTCCCTGCTTATCAAATAAAATACAACGGGAACTGGTGGTTCCCTGATCTAAAGCCAATACATACTTTTTCATGCCTTCTCCTGCACTTTCTTTTTGATATCTCCCACAAATATGATAATCATTACAACAGAAATTCCGCCAAACAAAAAGCTTCTGGTCTGGTAGCCTTCCTGTTTGTTATCTGCGTATTTGATTTCGGTTTCGGTGTAAAAATGTGCCGGATTGGCAGTGTCATAGATCACTTCTACGCTCTCTCCCACTGCCACAGAAGGCGTTTTCTCTGCCACCAGACTGTCTCTGGTATAGCTCTCCCCATCAAGTTCCATGGCATATACAGGCTGCTGATGCTCGTTACCAAACATCCCCTTAATCGTTACATATTCCGTAACTGTGGCGTTTCCTGCTTCCGTAGCGGTTTCCACGCCATAAGCCTTGCACTCTAATAGTCCCTTAATATTGATAAATACCATAATGCCTAACAGCACCAATAACACAATATCCGCTAAAATGATGTGCTTCTTGAAAAATTCCATGGCAGGCTCCTTCCTAATATTTTCTTTTTATCAAATTGCATTTGCACCCTTACTCTATTTTAACTTTACACATACTCTCTGTCAATGAATCGATGTGTTCGCTACCAGTGCATAATCGGTAATTGCCACTCCATCAAAATTCCCGCTCCCCCTTGCACGATACCGCCCCTCATCGTGCAAACATCTCGCGAAATTTATAAAAGTTTTAGAGAATCGTGCGCGGACTGATATTGAGAATTTTAAAAAAACCGTGTAAGATACTATTATCGAAACATTTTAGCGTGCTAAAGCACAGAAGGAGAGTATAATGAGCGAATCATTTCGAAACAGACGTAACGGCTTTGAAACAGTAGGCGCCAACGGAAAACCCATAAACGGTGCCTCCGTAGGTAAGATAATCGGTATCACCGCAGGTATTATTTTGGCACTGATACTTGTTTTCGGTTCTACATACCAGATTGGAGAGCAGGAGCAGGCAGTATTGATTACCTTTGGCCAGGCTACCTCTGTCACAGAACCGGGCTTACATTTTAAAATACCTTTTATTCAAAAAGTAGTAAAAGTAAATACCACCATTCAGGGCTTTGCCATCGGATACGATGAAAAAACCGATACTACCAACGAAAGTGAATCTTTGATGATTACTTCGGATTACAATTTTGTAAATGTAGATTTCTTCGTGGAATACCGCTTCTCCGATCCGGTAAAAGCAGTATTTGCTTCCAGCGAACCTGTTGAAATCTTAAAGAATATCAGCATGAGTTGTATCCGTACTGTAGTAGGCAGTTATCCCGTAGATGATGTGTTGACTACCGGTAAAAACGAAATTCAGGCAGCCATTAAGGAAATGATTATTACACGACTGGATGAACAGGATTTAGGTATCCAGCTGGTAAACATTACCATTCAGGATTCCGAGCCCCCTACCGTTGAAGTTATGGAAGCGTTTAAAGCGGTTGAAACTGCAAAACAGGGAAAAGAAACCGCAATCAATAACGCAAACAAATACCGCAACGAGCAGATTCCTTCCGCAGAAGCGCAGGCCGACGCGATTATCCAGGATGCGGAAGCGCAACGTGCAGCACGTATCAATGAGGCAACTGCACAGGTGGCACGTTTCAATGCAATGTATGAAGAATATATCAAAAATCCGGAAGTAACCAGACAGCGTATGTTCTATGAAGCCATGGAAGAAATCTTACCCGACTTAAAGGTAATTATCGAAAGTCCCAGTGGCGACATGCAGACTTTCTACCCCATTGAATCTTTTGCAGATATTAATGTAGAAGGCAACACTTCCGGGAACAGCGGACAGTAAAACGTCCCTTTCACTGTAACCGGTGAAATAATACTTACTTCAAATACATTGTTATCGTCTGCAGCAACCACTGGCAGACAAGAAAGGATGAAACATGAAAACTATTAGAAATATTGTACTGACCGTTGTACTTGCACTCCTTGTAATTGTAGGTGCTTCCAGTATTGTTGTTACACAGGAAAATGAATATAGTCTGGTTCGCCAGTTCGGTAAAATCGACCATGTGATTACCGAAGCCGGTATCAGCTTTAAGATTCCCTTTATCCAGACAGTAGATAAACTGCCTAAACAGACTTTATTGTATGATATGGCTTCTTCCGATGTTATCACCAGCGACAAAAAGACCATGATTACCGACAGCTATGTTTTATGGCACATTGTAGACCCCTTGAAATTTGCACAGACCTTAAACTCTTCCATTCCCAATGCGGAGAGCCGTCTGGATACCATCGTATACAACTCTACCAAAAACGTCATCAGTAGTATGAACCAGGAAGACGTTATCAGCGGACGTGACGGTGAACTTTCTGCAGCAGTTATTGCAAACATCGGTACTTCTTTAGACCAGTACGGCATTGAGCTTCTGGCTTTTGAAACCAAACACTTAGATTTACCCAGCGATAACAAAACTGCAGTTTACGAGCGTATGATTTCCGAACGTGACAATATTGCGGCAACCTACACTGCAGAGGGTAATTCCGAAGCACAGATTATCCGCAACACCACCGATAAAGAAGTTACCATGATGCTTTCCGAAGCTGAAAAAGAAGCTGAAATCTTAATTGCAGAAGGCGAAGCAGAATACATGAGAATCCTCTCTGAGGCATACTCAGACCCTTCCCGTACAGAGTTTTACTCTTTCGTACGTAGCCTTGACGCTATCAAGGTTACCATGACCGGTGAAAATAAGACTTTGATTTTATCCGCCGATTCACCGTTAGCGCAGATTTTCTACTAAAATAAAATTTGGCAGTATAACTACTGCTTACAAACCGGTGTAAAAAGTTTCCACACAGACTCGCTTTCGCTCCCGGAAAACGTAACGGCACATAAGGTTGTAAAGAACACAACCTAAGTGCCGACGTTTCCCAAGGGTCTGTTTCGGAATCCTTTTTACACCGGTTTTGGTTATGAGAACTATTGTTACCGGTATTTTATTTTAGTAAATAGAACAGAATAGATATGCAATAGAAATTGATAGTAAATTTATGTGGGGCGTGCTATAATGTCGTCAGATATTATCTGACCCGTATGGGTACATGTTACAGAAATGTGGAATATAAAAACTGGAAACTCTTACGAGTTGGAGATAGGTTATGTTATTTAATTCTGTTGTTTTTATTATGGTATTTTTACCGGTGACGTTGCTTGGATTTTATGCCCTGCAACAGTTGAAAAATCCCATATACGCCAAAATCTTTTTAACAGGGGCATCCTTCTTTTTTTATGGGTACTACAATCCGTGGTACCTGCTTCTTTTAGGTGGAAGTCTTCTTATCAATCAGCTTTGCAGCAAACTGTTTGATATATGCAAAAAGCAAGCCTCCCGCAGATGGGTTCTGATTATAGGACTTGTTGCCAATCTGGGAATTCTGTTTTATTTTAAATATTTTAACTTCTTCATAGACAACTGTAATGCGATTCTGCATACGGATATCAGTATCGAGAGAATTGCCCTGCCTTTGGGCATCAGCTTTTTTACTTTCCAGCAGGTTTCGTATATTGTGGACCGGTACTGGGGCGAAGCTCCCTACTACGGTCTGCTTGACTATGCATGTTTCATTACTTACTTCCCCCAGCTGATTGCAGGCCCCATTGTGACCCACAATGAATTTATGCCACAGCTTTTGGCACGAAAAAACCGCAAGCCCCGGGCAGATTCTTTTTTCGACGGTGCCTCTCTTTTTATACTGGGTCTGGGAAAAAAGGTGTTACTTGCAGACGTACTGGCACTGCCTGTGAACGCCGCATTTAATGACATCAATGTCATAAGATATTATGTGGACATTCCTACCGGCTGGCTGATTATCCTTTTTTATACTTTGGAACTGTATTTTGATTTTAGCGGTTACTGCGATATGGCCCGCGGTATCGGTAAAATGTTTGGCTTTGAACTACCCATCAACTTCGATTCCCCTTTCAAGGCAGAATCCGTAGGGGAGTTCTGGCGCAGATGGCACATCACATTGGGTCGATGGCTAAAAAACTATTTGTTTTATCCCCTGCTACGCACCAAAGCTTTTTCCGGCATGCAGGAATTTTTACGTGCCAAACTGGGTAAAAAGGCCGGCAAGAAAATCGTAGCTGCTTTGGCACTGTTTATCCTTTGGTTTTTTGAAGGGATGTGGCACGGTGCAGACTGGGCCTTTATCTGCTTCGGTCTGATGCACGGATTTGCCATTATTACAGAAGAAGTATTTCCAAAACTGAAACTGCCGTGGGCCTGGCTTAGAAAAACCGTTACTTTCCTTTTCTTTACCTTATCCATGGTCTGGTTCAGAAGCGGTTCTTTCTCCACAGCACTTTTGTATTTCAAGCGTATGTTTACTGCTGAGATGACCCCCTACTTATCCCGTATCGGTAACAGCTTGGAGTTGCCGGAAACTTTTATTTTTACGAAACTCTTACAATTAAAGGCGCCCGGACTGGTGCAACCATTTAATCTGGTTATCTTTTTTGTACTGTTAGGCATCAGCTTTATTTTTGTGGCAGGCCCCAAAGCCGCGGACTGGATTGAAAAGAAGGGCCGCACCCGCAGAGGAGTATTTGTATTGGCAACTGTATTTACATGGTCGTTAATTTCCCTGTCCCAAGTCAGCACCTTTTTGTATTTTAATTTTTAGTTTAAACTGAGGCGGCAGTTCTGCCACACCTCCAACCATAAAGCCGCTCTGCGGCAGAATTAGAGGAACTATGTTAGAAAAGAAAAAAGCATTAAAATATCTGGCAATTTTCATATTGATTCAAATGCTTGCACTGGTACTAATCGTTACCGTGTTTGACCCTTTTTACCAGTACCACAAACCCCTGCCAGGATTAAAAACCGTGTTATTTGAGAGGGAAACCCAGGTGCCCGGCTCCATTCAGACTCTTGACTATGACAGTGTTTTACTGGGAACTTCTGTGGTGGAAAACTGTGACAGTGCCTATTTAGATGCGCAGTTTGGTTGCAAGACATTAAAAATTGTAAAAGGCTCCGGCTCCAATGCAGACCTTTTGTACTATCTGGATATGGCGCATGCAGAGCAGGAGTTACAGTATGTATTCTGGGGCATCGACTGGCATATGCTTACCTCACCTACCGAGGTTACGGTAATAAACGAGTACAGCCCCTCCTATTTGTTTACGAAAAATCCATTGGATGATTTTACCTACCACTTTAACAAAGATGTTATTTTTAAAAAAATCCCGCTGATGGTAGCCTATTCTTTTGCGGATATCAATACCGGCGGAGCGGCCTACGACTGGTCCGACGACAAAGATTTTTCTGCCACAAAGGCAATGCAGGATTATAACAAACCCGCAGAAGCAGCTCCCGCAGCAGACTATACTGACAAGATTTCTCTGATTCAGGAAAATATTACAATGATTGTACAGGAAATTCAAAGCCACCCCGATACGGAGTACTACTTGCTCTTCCCGCCCTACTCTTTACTCATGTGGGATGATGTTTATACCAGCGGTCGGGGCGATATGTATTTTTATATGCTGGATGAAATGATGGAGGCTCTGCTTCCTTTGGAAAATGCCAAAGTGTATTATTTCCAAGCGGATAAAGAGATTGTCTGCAATCTGAACAATTACATGGATAAAATGCATTACTCGCTGGAAATTAATCAGTTGATGTTGGAAAGTATTGTAGCAGAGAATTATTTAGTCACCGAAGAAAATGCAGAAGATGTAAAGCAGAATATGTCAGAAACTTATAAATATATTATCAAAGAGGGTATCTACCAATACTACGAAAAGTAGTTGGCAGATACCCTCTGCTTTATTATACACCCATCACAATCTTATCGATTTCCGTCAATTCTTCTTCCGTAAATGCCGGTGCATTTACAATACCGATATTGTCCAGTATCTGGGAAGGTTTGGAAGCTCCAATCAGTACACTTGTCACTTCTCCGTCACGTAAAATCCAGGAAAGTGCCATCTGGGCAAGAGTCTGACCTCTGCCTGCCGCAATTTCATTCAGTGCCTGAATCTGTGCCATACGCTCCGGTGTGATCGCATTTTCATTTAAGAATCTTCCATCAGTTCTGACACGACTGTCAGCAGGAATGCCGTGGAGATATTTATCGGTAAGCATCCCCTGCTCCAAAGGACAGAACGCAATGATACCAATACCGTTTGCCGCCGCATAAGATTTCAAACCATCCTTTTCGATACTGCGGTCTAACATAGAGTATCTACGCTGATTGATAATGAACGGCGTTCTTAATTCCTTCAAAATCTTTACTGCTGCCTCTGTCTGCTCTTTATTGTAGTTAGAAATACCTACATACAATGCCTTACCGCTCTTCACGATACCATCCAGTGCTAACATGGTTTCTTCCAGCGGTGTTTCAGGGTCCGGTCTGTGATGATAGAAAATATCCACATAATCCAGTCCCATGCGTTTTAAGCTCTGGTCAAGACTTGCCACCAGATATTTCTTGCTGCCGAAATCCCCATAAGGTCCCGGCCACATATCATAACCTGCCTTGGTGGAAATCACCATTTCATCCCTATATTTACCCAGTCCTTTTTGCAGAATGCGTCCGAAGTTTTCTTCCGCAGCACCCGGCATGGGACCGTAATTATTTGCCAAATCAAAATGGGTAATACCATTGTCAAAGGCAGTGTGACACATAGCCATCATATTGTCCATGCCGGCATTGCTTCCGAAATTGTGCCACAATCCCATGGAAACTGCCGGTAACTTCAACCCACTGTTACCACATCTGTAATACTTCATCTTTTCGTAGCGGTCCTCTGCCGCTATGTAGTGCTCATACCCTGCGTAATTCATAAAAAATACCTCCATTTTTCTTCGGATGTCTTTGCCAAGTCAGTACTTACCTTTTCCTAACATTGTTACAACTAACATCATTTAAATTTTTTTAAAAATTGTATATAGAATTTACCCTTTTCTTCACATTTTCCGGTAGCGGTAAAGCCCAGTCCAAGAAGCAATCTGACAGACTTGTCATTTCTCTTCTCAGCCAAGGCACGCACTGTGTGAAACTCCAGTTCCTCTTCTCCGTACTTTAGTATGGCTTCGCAGACTTCTGTTGCCAGTCCCTGCCCCTGCCAGGGCACACCGATTAGGAATCCCAGTTCAGGCTCCTCGTATCCTTCCCGCAGTGCAAATCCGGCTCTGCCGATAATTTCTCCGGTTTCTTTTAGAAGAACAGTCCAGATACCAAAATCACAAAACTCATACATATTTTTGCGGTACTGACGGATGTAGTCGATTTGCTCGTCACGGTCTATAAACAAATCCTCCATATAGGCCGTAACACTTGCATCTTCATAAATCCGGTAAAAAGCATCCACATCTGCTTCCGTGGTCTCACGGATGAGGCATCTTTCGGTTTCCACAATGTCACAGGGAAGCCCTTTGTAACGCCTATATACCTTGTCAAGATACGCCTCTGTAAGAGACTCCGTATCCTCACATAAGTACTTAACTCCCGTAAAGGCATCCGACCGGTTTGCTTCTGTCAAAATTCCCAGCACCGGAAATCCCTCTGCTGCCATTTTTTCCGCATAGGCAGAATCATCGGTTATCACCAACTTCTGCAACGCCTTTTCTCCCATACTTGTTTTTTCCCTCAAAATGATGTAGTATTCTTATTATAAATCTTTTTTATCAAGAAAGGAAGTACAACATGGCACAGAATCCTATTGTGACAATTACCATGGAAAACGGCGATGTGATGAAACTGGAACTTTACCCTGAAATCGCACCCATTTCCGTAAATAACTTTATCAGCTTAATCCAGAAAAACTTTTACGACGGACTGATTTTCCACCGCGTTATCAACGGCTTTATGCTGCAGGGTGGTGACCCGGAAGGTACCGGTTGCGGTGGTCCCGGCTACAGCATCAAGGGTGAATTTGCAGCAAACGGCGTGGAAAACAACTTAAAGCACACCGAAGGTGTTCTTTCCATGGCAAGAAGCATGCATCCCAATTCCGCAGGTTCCCAGTTCTTTATCATGCACAAGAACGCACCTCACTTAGATGGCAGCTACGCAGCATTCGGTAAAATCATCGAAGGTATGGACGTAGTAAACAAGATCGCTGAAATCCCTACCGACTACAGCGACAGACCTCTTGCAGATCAAGTCATGAAAACCGTTACCGTAGAAACCTTCGGCGAAACCTATCCTGAACCTGATAAGATTCATGCAGGGTTCTAAGGAAACGTTCGTTTAGCATATTGGGTATGTAAAAAGCCTTGTCGGATGATAAGGCTTTTGTTGTTGCAGAAACTGATCTTTCCACATTATATAAGGAATTCAATTACTTCAAGCACTATAAGTGCGATAGCCCAAACAGGCGTATTCCTACACGCTATCAACAAGCGAATGTATACAATCACGTTTATTGCCATAATTGCCACACCCATTAGTGATAATAGCACCGGACTTCCTGCCACAATAGCCATTATCATAAGTACTATCGCAATGATATTCGCCCAAAAAGCCCACAATGCATCCACTATTTTACACAATGTATATGTATTTAAAATAGGAATAAATGCATAAATCGGGCTTTCACCTGCCATCACAAACAAATTACAATAAATAAAATAAGTAACAATAGGTATAATTGCTGATAAAACTATTTCCATCTTTATATCTCTCCCCTTAGAAAAACGATTCCCCAAATTAATCTGTAAAACAATAACTCTTTTCCACTACACTATCTCATTCATCAATTTACAGACCTTCATACAATCCTCATCCTGAAGTCCCTTTAGGGCATCTACAAACACAAGATGTCTTTTGATTTCCTCGTCCGATGAATAATCATTACTGTAACAATCATCCAGTATGGCATACTTTTTAATTTCCGTATGCTCTGCCAAATACTCCTTAATTTCGTCTGTCCTCTTTTCATAGGACGCATCACAGGTTGTCTTATCAGACATTACTACTACATTGGCTTTGGTTCTATGTACCAAATTCGAAAATCTCTCCACTGTTTCGGGTATCAGCTCCTGATAATAAAGATTTGGATTATAGTTATCCAACACACCATCTATACCCAGAAAAATAGTGAAGGGATTCCGGTTAATCACCGCTTCTGCTTCCTGCAAAATATCATAACACCACTTTTCGGTGGCACCTATATCTGCACAGAGCTCTTTTACAATTTTATCCCCTTCTGATAGCGCAGCCTCATATTGCTCCTCCGTCAGTTCTCCGGCATGAAAGGCTGCATCCAGTTCATCTTTGTCCACAACACAGACATCTCCGCTTGGTGTAAACATAACGTCCAAATATTTGTCCATAAATGCCACAACGCCATCATCTTCTATCTTTACTTCCTCAATGACATCCACATACCAGACCGAAACACATCTGTCTTTTGTAAATTTCGCTGTGATAGAACGGCTCTTTCCGTCAGGTATCAGGGTTAACCAACACATACCTTTTCCGGTCACCGGCACCTTTCCTGCTTTGGGAAAATCCCAATAATAGTACGCGCCGTCCACAATATAATTAATCGCTACCCAACCGATATACAGCTCATTCTCCATCCACAATTGATGATACGGAAAATACTGAAACCCCCATTTTAAATCCCTTGTCAGTCTTTTCTTTGTCATTTTTTAACTCCCCTCATCCCAACGGATTTTCCACCAATGATTTTATAATATCATAATCTGTACCTTCTGCAAAGAAAACCCTTAAAAAACGCAAGATTTGTGTCGAAACTCCGTCTTGTTCATATTTTGTTCACAAATAATTCAAGAAAACTTCATTCCAAAATCATTCTTTAGACACTTCTTTTCCGTATACTATAACCATAAGATACAAAGTATCACTAAAAGCCAATTACAGTATTTAGATATATTAAATAACTTTTTCATAATAAATGCCAGGCAATTGTTGCCTGGCATCCTCCCTTTTTATGGGGTAATATCCTTCTCCCTATATCCCCTAATCCTCTCAAAACACCGGTTCAGCATTTCCACATCCACTACACCCTCTTTATTAAAAGCTGTCGCTTCTACCGTGAATGTATCATCATAACCCGTTTTATAAATAAATTCAAAAAAGGTATCAAAATCTACATGCCCTTTTCCAATGGGCAGGGTCTTTAAATTCGCCCAGTCCATGTAACCGCCTGCATAATCATTTACGTGGTAGTGTTTGATATGATTCTCGCTCAACCACTGATACTCCTCTTTATAAAGCAGTTCCAGCTGATTATGAAATGCTGCCATTTTGGTATCAAATATAAACTTTATGTCCGGATAAGCCTGCACCAGTTCGCACCAGTGAGTCATGGGATCCTGTTTGTTGCAGACCACATTTTCTACCAGAATATCCACCTCGTAGTTTGCAGCAATTTTCGCAAGTTCTCCATAGGCTTTTATATTGTTTTCTATATTTTGGTCTGAAGTGATTCCGTCCCAGAGATGCACTACCATTTTCTTTGCACCGATTCTGTGAGCCACATCACAGTTTATAGTAAACAAGCGGAATGCTTCTGCCAAATCCGCCTCTGTTCCGCGGCTGATGGCCTCTCCCATACGCTTTTCACAGTGCATTATCGGAATATGTAAGTTCAGTTTTTGGAAAAAAGCCACAATGTCCTCTGCCTGCTCATACCAACTGTCATACATCATAAATTCAAAGCCGTCGCAATAAAGTTGCTTGGATAAATCTTCCAGCAGTCTGTAATCTCTGTTATTGGGGCGTCCGATTAAGGCGCCGGTGGAGCATAATATCTGTGCCATGGAATTCACTTCCCTTCTTACGCAACAAAAATAAATTTCATTCATTGTATCACTCTTTTCCTTCTATTG
>JAZNNL010000032.1:0-3761 GCA_045580245.1 Lachnospiraceae bacterium | reverse complement strand
ATGAACCGTAGTTTACCCAGGTATACTTATCAATCTGGCCTCTGTAATATTTGGAGCGGTTGGTTCCTTTTTCCCGGATAATTTCTGCATCTTCAATATGCTTTTCATCACGGATTAACAGGGCGCCGCCTTCCCCCATGCTGTAGTTTTTGGTTTCATGGAAGGAGAAACAACCGAAGTCACCGAAAGTACCCAGAGCCTTTCCTTTATAGGTTGACATAATACCCTGAGCAGCATCTTCAATTACCGCCAGATTATGCTTCTGCGCAATCTCCATAATGGTATCCATTTCACAGGAAACGCCGGCGTAATGTACCGGAGCAATACACTTGGTCTTCTCTGTAATTGCCGCCTCAATCAAAGTTTCATCTATGTTCATGGTATCCGGTCTGATATCCACAAATACCGGTACCGCACCACGCAGTACAAAAGCATCCGCTGTGGACACAAAGGTATAAGCAGGCATAATCACCTCATCACCGGGTTTGATGTCTGCAAGCAGCGCCGCCAATTCCAGTGCATGGGTACAAGAAGTGGTAAGCAGACTCTTTTTGGTCCCTGTCTTCTCTTCAATCCACGCATCACACTTCTTGGTAAACTCACCGTCACCGCAGATTTTCTGATTCTTTACAGCCTGTGCTACATAATCCAGTTCTTTTCCCGTGTAAGGGGGCACATTAAAATTAATCATACTTCCTCTTTTCTGCTTCGTATAAAGCAAATTTATCATTTTCAAAGGTTAATTCATATGCATATGCATCCATATAAGCCGTTATCATATCCAGTTTCACATCTTCGGCATCTTTTTCTAAAACCGCCTTATCAAGAATCACCACCGGGTATTCCGTCCCACCGGCAATATCTGTTTTTAAAGCTTGGAATGCTTCCTCCATTGCAGATACACTATAGGACGCCAAATCACTCCAGGGATTAAATACGGAAGGCATTCCCAGATAAAAACTCAAGGCAGGAATATCTCCGTACAAAATAACTTCTTTACCGGTCAGTCCGTTATCCTTTACATAGGCCGTAATGGTTTCCATCCATTCGGCACGCTCTGCACTCATATAGATACCCTTTAGTATATCACTATTTTCCATTTTTGTATCTACATTTTTTGCACCCTTAGATTCCACAAAAACAAACTGCGTGCCAAAGCCGATACTTTGGAATAAAAACAGGCATAAAAATGCGATACAAATTGCCTTTATGGGGAAGAGAGAAACTGTGATTTCTCCGGGAAATTTCTTTTTACCGTTTTCCTGCATTTTCCCTTTTAACAAGGTTATCCGGTTCACTCCCAACACACAGAAACGCCATATTGTCCAAAATATATAAGGTGCTGCTAAAAACAGATTGTTGATACTGGGATATAATCCGTTGTTACTGCCGATAGAGGTAAAGAACGTCATCAGTCCCACAATCATGGCCAAAAGTTTTTCTTCTGCAGATACCCCTTTTCGCACAATCTGTACTGCACAAATAAATAAAATCAGCATCAAAAACAAAACCGCAGGAAGCAACATGGAATCGTACTCATCAAAACGTAATACGCAAAATTCTCTGCTGTAGAGCCAAATCACTGCGACAGCGGCAAGTAACACTGCCGCCACATTTTTACCTTTTTGAAACTTCTTTCCGAAGGGTACGGAAAGTATCATACCCAAAACCATGAAAAAGGCAATCCGGATTACCCAGTAAAGATTATCCGTGTACCATTTAAGCACACCGCCCAACATGGACGTTGGCTTATAATCCGTTGCTACATCCGTCATACCGAATAATCTGACAATCGCTTCGACATAAGAGGAAAATCCGTAGCGTATGGAAATATATCCTAAAAACAGTGCTACGATACCCAAATATCCCAACAGGCAGTATCCGGTCTCCTTCATAACCCTTCCGAATTTCTTCTTGGAAAAGAATCCATATCCCCAAAGGGCCAGAATCAGTACTGCTTCCGTCAGGTTCGGAAATCTGACCAGTACATTGCTGCCTAATGCAACACCGGCAAGTACCAAAAACAATGGTTTCTCCTTTGTAAGTCCCAGATACAAAAGCATGGCACCTGTCAAAAACAAGAGATATGTCAGATAATTGTAGAGCACCGCTGTAGGACTCCAGCACAGACTGATTGCCACAAATTCACCCAAAAAGACCAATGCAGAAGGAATTTGTAATTTACGGGCACAGAAAAAATATGCCAAAACCGCAGTCAGGCTGACAAACAGTCCCGTATACAAATTCATCCAAAGAAGCGTATGCCCACCGGGCAAAAGCGTCAGAAAATGTCCTAGCACATTGGACAAATAAGTAGAAAACACCCACATGGGATCCATGTGTTCCAATCCCATATAGAGAAAATTGGCATAATTATACCCGGTATCCCGCAAATCCAGTCCCACCCAAATATGCCTTAAAGGATACAGCGCCAAAATCAGGGGAAATATATAATTTTGCAAAAGCATAAGCCAGCGGTTTTGCTGTTTTACTGCTTCTTTCATCGTTGCCTGTTCCATTTTTCACTCCACAGTTTTTATTTCTTATTAACGCCTTCTACAATGTGTAACAAGCCTTTGTGTACACCCTTAAACAACAGACTGCGTAATACATCCAATAAAATGCCTATAACAAACACTGCTGCCACACTGACCGTCAATGCCGCAAACCACATAACGCCCTCCGTCGCACCACCTAAGAGGTTTTGAATCCACAAGGGCCATTCATAGCGGATTGCAATATTTTCGTGCCACAGATACACGCCTAAGGTATAGGGTGCTATTTTACAAATCCATTTGCTTACCAAACCAGGTTTAAGGGATATTTGCAAGAACAACATGAAAAATCCCAGTGCCGCCAGCACTACCAATATATGATTATAGTTAAAGCATACCGTTACCATGTCCCCCAGTTTTCCGGTTCTCAAATATACCATACGCAACAACAAGGTTGCTCCGAAGATTAAAGCTGCAGAACCTGCATACACCAGAAGACTTCTGGTCTTGTTTTTAAAGAAAGGTATGCCATACAGTCTGATATACGCAGCCAATAATACCATGCACAAATACCAGATGCAGTCATATCCCTGCATATCCGTAGTCAGTTTTATGGGCACTACGGATTTGATACCGCAAAATACAAAAAACAAAAGTCCCAAAAGCATTTGAAACTGCTTTTTATTTAATTTTGTTACGCCCAAAAGCACCACCGGTAAAAACAGGTACATCAATATATAAGCTGTCATAAACCAGTAATGATTGGTAGAGACCGGCAGGAAAAGTTGTGCCAGATAATAGACGGACATCCCTTCTTCGGGCACATAACCAAGCAACGCCGCTACTAAACCGATTCCTGCACTGTAGAACAAAAGCTGTAACCACAACTGCACAAGTCTTTTTATTTTAAAGGTACTGTCTGCCAAAAGGTATCCGGTAAGAAGCATGTAAACATTCACCGCCACAATGGAAAATGACTCCAGTGCCCATGCGCCGTATTCCCATGGTGCCATATCTGCATCAGTCAAATTGGGATGGTTGTTACTTTTCCCGATAAAGTGCAGCACAATCACAAACAACATGGAAACAATTCGCAACAGTTCCAGATTCGCCATGCGTTCTTTTGCGGGCATATGTAGTTTTTGTGAAGTCTCTGCCGAATTCTTCCGTTGTTCCATTCGCTACATCCTTTCTCGGTTTTCCTGCACTTTCTTATTTCCCTGCAGTTTGCAGGAAGTGTCTTCATATTCTCTGTCAGGTTATCGT
>JAZNNL010000031.1:0-14490 GCA_045580245.1 Lachnospiraceae bacterium | reverse complement strand
CTTTGTTGTCTTCTACAATTAAAATGTCTAACATATTTTTACCACCCCCGGTAACTCCGTAAGACTCTCTATACAGGCATACAGTTTCTCTCTAAGCATCTCATCCGGCTGGGTCTGGTCCGGCACCATAACCACTTTCATTCCTGCTGCCGCAGCAGAAAGTACCCCGTTGGGAGAATCTTCTACCGCCAGACATTCTGAAGGGTCTGCCCCCAGTTCCTTTGCTGCATATAAGTATACATCCGGTGCAGGCTTGCCTTGTTCGACCTGTGCTGCACTGACAATTTTGGCAAAATAGGGATACAATCCCACTTCCTTTAGCTGCTCGGTGGCCCGGTCCCCAGGGGTTGCGGTGGCCAGCGCCACTACATAACCGTTTTGGCTAAGCCACTTAAGGGCTTCCTCTGCCCCTTTCTTTCTTTCAATTCCTACCTCGGCCAAATACGCTTCCATCATAGTTCTGCGCGCTTCCCTCAAGGCATAGTAATCAAAATCTTCCCCAAACCATTCTTTCAATAAAGCCGGAGCAAAAGGTCTTCCCAGACTACGCAGGGCCAGTGCCTGCTCGTCACTCATGGTATAGCCGTTTACCTCTGCGGCTTTCTTCCAAAAAATTCTGAAATATTTCTCGGTATCAATCAAGGTACCGTCCAAATCAAAAATCACGTACTTTATCATGTTGTATCCCACTTTCCGGCTCTGCCGCCCATATTGTCTTTGCTCAAATTACTGTGTTCATTTTATATCCTAACTATTTCTATCATAAACGAACTGCCCCGCAATTGCAACGTGGGAGCCGTTCTTTTCACTCTTTTCATAATACAGAAAAACGTGTTTTGCGGACAATAATCATGCATAAAAACCTCTCAGTTTGTGCAAAATATTTCCAACATCATTCATTCCGAATGAATTACCCCAAAACCCAAAGGAGACTTATTATGGCAGTTGCATTTAAAGACAGTGAAACCAAAGATAATTTAATGCGTGCTTTTGCAGGAGAAAGTCAGGCCCGTAACCGTTACAACATGGCAGCAACACAGGCAAAGGAACAAAACTTATATGTGATTGCGGCAGTATTCAACTTTACCGCCGAACAGGAGCAGGAGCATGCATCCATCTTTTATAAACACTTAAATACTTTAGGAGGGAAGAGTATCCACATCGACGGCACCTATCCTGTGGATATCAATCAGGATGTGGCAAAGTTGTTGCGGTTTGCACAGCACAATGAATATGAAGAACATGATGATGTGTATAAGGCATTCGCCGAAAAAGCAAAGGAAGAAGGATTCCTTGAAGTAGCTTCTTCCTTTGCAATGATTTCTAATATTGAAAAGACCCACGGGGACCGTTTCGGTATGTTCGCAGATTTATTGGAACAGAACAAACTTTTTGTCTCCGATGTAAAAACCGCATGGATGTGTCTGGAATGCGGCAATATTTACACCGGTACCGAGGTTCCGCCCGTCTGCCCGGTCTGCCACCACGACAGAGGCTATTTTGTCAGACTGGAACTGGCACCTTTTACCGGAAGGCATTCATAAAATACTGGGGCAGGCACAATTCCTGCAGGATGGCATTCTTCATGGACTCATCATACTTTTTGAACAGCTTGGGCTTTAGTACACTCTTTTTATTGGGCATAAGAATATATACCCAGCCGTTTTTCACGGTCATGGCAATTTTACGTTCCGTGAGACTTTGCACGTAAAGTAAATTATTCATGAAAGTATCGTTTATCAGCGCCTGCGCCCCGGTGGGGTTGCTGGTTGCAACTTTAAAAACATCATCAAAATCTTTGCGGCCGATTTTCATACGGGAATTGACTCCCGGCAAAATAATACTGCAGTCTACATCCTTATGATAAATATTGGTCTGGGTGGCAGAGGGCAGGGATGTAGGGAACGCAACAAAAGTACCATCGTATTCCAAATGCTGTCCGTCTCTGTCCGCCCGTACATTTCTAATGTCTGCCTGATAAAACTGCACGCCGTTAAAAACACCGCTTATGTAGCAGTCCGAGAAAAATTTATCGGTACCCAGCAGACCGCTTTTCGCTACAAAGCTCGGATTCATACCGGCATTGTAATCAATCATCATATTTTCATACAATACACCGCCGTTTAAAGCCCTGTTTATCATTTCTTTTTTATACATGGAACGGAATACTGCCAGTGCCCTGTTCTTTGAAAGATATGCCCACAGGGAATGCACGATTATAAAGGAAAAGATACCGCCTCCGCCGGCTATGGCACCGTCTTTCATGGCGATACCCAGAATAACCACCAAAAGCGGGATCCCCAGACAGACTACCCATTTCACAACTCTGTTTACAATTGCCGCTTTTCTTGCAGCTTCAAATTCCTGACTCATACTAACATAATTCCTTTCTTTTATCCTCTGTACCATTTTCTTTATTGACAAGTCCAATCATTATTTGACTTTTTTCTACCCTTTTTTAACATTTTGCTTTAAAAGTTTACCACATTAGCGCAAAAGAGGGTAGGGTTTTTTATGAAATTTATATAAACCTTAAATTCCCACGAAAAAAAACGTAAATATTTTCTTGCGTTCTAAATTCTCACCATGTATAATATGTCATGTGTAAACGAGACCAAGCACACAAGCAAGCCATTTTGGGGGATTCCCAAGGCTTACAGATTGGAGAAAAAATGGAAAGAAGAGTCGGAACAGTTTCAAGAGGTATTCGTGGCCCCATCATCCGCGAAGGAGACAACCTGGTTGACATCACCGTAGATAGCGTTTTAGCCGCTGCTGAAAGCGAAGGCTTCTCTTTAAGAGACAGAGACGTTATCGCATTGACAGAATCCATCGTTGCCCGTGCACAGGGTAATTATGTATCTGTTCAAGATATCGCTGCTGATGTAAAAGCCAAATTAGGCGGAGAGACCGTAGGTGTTATTTTCCCCATCCTCTCCCGTAACCGTTTTGCAATCAACTTAAAGGGTATTGCAATGGGCTGCAAAAAGGTTGTCCTGATGTTAAGCTATCCCAGTGACGAAGTAGGTAATGCATTACTTACATGGGACCAGTTAGATGAAGCAGGTATCAATCCTTACACCGACGTATTAACTTTAGATAAATACAGAGAGTTGTTCGGTGAGAACAAGCATGAATTCACCGGCGTTGACTATGTACAGTACTACTCCGATATTATTACCGAAGCAGGTGCAGAAGTAGAAGTTGTTTTCGCAAACGATGCAAAGACCATTTTAAATTACACCGATTGCATTATCAACTGTGATATCCACACCAGAGCACGTACCAAGCGTATCTTAAAGAATGCAGGTGCAAAAGTAGTTTGCGGTCTGGACGATATCATGACAGCTTCTGTTAACGGCAGCGGTTTCAATGAAAAATATGGTCTGTTAGGTTCCAACAAGTCTACCGAAGACAAGATTAAATTATTCCCTCAGGAATGCAAGCAGCTGGTACTGGATATCCAGTCCACCATCTTAGAAAAGACCGGCAAGCACGTAGAAGTTATGGTTTACGGTGACGGTGCTTTCAAAGATCCTCAGGGTAAAATCTGGGAACTGGCTGACCCGGTTGTTTCTCCTGCATTTACCGACGGTTTGGTTGGTACTCCCAACGAACTGAAGTTAAAATATCTTGCAGATAACGACTTCGCTAACTTAAGCGGTGCTGAATTAAAGGAAGCTATCTCCAACAGTATCAAAACCAAGCAGGACAACCTGGTAGGTAACATGGCTTCTCAGGGTACCACCCCCAGACAGCTGACCGACTTAATCGGTTCCTTATGTGACTTAACCTCCGGTTCCGGTGACAAGGGTACACCTATCATCCTGATTCAGGGTTACTTCGATAACTTTACCACTGACTAAATTCGTGGGCACGGTTATCCGGACACAATCTACAATCCATACAATAAATCAGAGCTTTTGCAAAACATTTTCTGTTAAGCAAAAGCTCTTTTTTATTTTTTATCTCTCCTTCGCCCCGCTGACAATCTTATAATAGGCTCCTGCGGTGATTTTGTATACCAGTCCGTAACATAAACCGAAGACCAGGAAACAGACTATGGTAACCCCTACCAGTAAGGGCAGATTACTCAGATTAAACAACTGTAGCAGTTTCCAAACCAAAGGGAATGCAAAAGCAAGATGCAGTCCTGCAAATACCAAAGGCAGGAAAAATACGGTTAAAACCTGAGAGTTAATACTGCGACGGATTTCTTTTTTCGTCATACCCACTTTCTGCATAATCTCAAAACGCTTCCGGTCCTCATAGCCCTCTGAAATTTGTTTGTAGTAAATGATGATAACTGTTGCAAACATAAACACAATGCTTAAAAGAATTCCGATAAAGAACAAACCTCCATACAGCCCGTAAAACTCTACCCTGTTTTCCTCTACACCGTCCACACTGTAAATATAACTGTGGTCCGTCTCCATAATAATAATATCGCTCATCTCACTTCTGAGCAGTTCACAGGCTGCAATCTCTTCCTCTGCACTCGCATCCATGTCAAAACTGTAATTCCAATTGAAATATACAACCGGAGCTCCCACTGAATTTTTAAGCGATACCATGGGTTCTACCACCGCATCAAAATCTGCGGTCACCAAGGTAATGGCAGGTACAATCTGCATGGAAGTGTATCCGGAAACATACATTTCATCCACTATTTCCTTTACCTTGAGCGGTGTACCTCCCTCTATGCAAAAGCTCTCCCCTGTATATTCCGTTCTAAAACAATGTAGCAGACACTCATCCTTATTAAGCACGAAATCAGTTCCCATGAGCCGGTTATAGTCTTCCAAAGTAACAATTTGCAGATATCCCAATTTGTTATAGTCCACTGTATGACTTTCCGTGTAGGTTTTCTGGTCAACAATAATGCCGTTGTCCGTAAATAACCCGGCTACATCTGCACAAGCGTATTCCACCACCTCTTCCTGCCCGGATACTCTTTCCTGTATGTTCTGCCTCATGCGTGAAAAAGTCTGTTCATGAAACCGATCCGTACCTGAAAAGGATATGCGAATTTCAATGTCGGAGGGATACCGTTGTGCCAGGGAATCCTCCGCCCCTACATAAAGGCTTAATGTAGACGAAACCATAATCAGTACCATGGTTACCAAAATACAAATAGAGGCAAGACCTGCTCCGTTGCGTTTCATCCGGTATGCCATGGAAGAGACGGATACAAAATGATTGGCTTTGTAATAGTATCTTTTATTTTTTTGCAAAAGACGGCAAAAAACTACAGAGCCGGATACAAATAGCAGGTAGGTGGCTACAATTACCATTAATACCGCTACAAAGAAACTGATAATCGCTGCCAGCGGCTGTTCAATAGAGACTGCAAGATAATACGCATATGTCAATAATCCTGCACCCATAATTGCAAGTAACCAGTTTGCCTTAGGCGGTTTTTCTCCCACCGCGCTGCTGTGTAACAACTGCAACGGATTACTGCGGCGGACCTTTATCACAGACTTAATCAGTAACACCAGATAAATGCATCCAAACACTTTTCCGGTTCTTACAACAGAACCCATATCAATCCGCAGTGTGTATCCCACCTTCTGTTGCAAAAGGTTTATCATACCCAGTTCCGCAAATTTGGAAAAAATAATCCCCAACACCAATCCTGACAGGATGGACATGGCACCCACCATTATACTTTCACAAAACATAATGCGTCCCAGGTTTCCCTTATCCATACCCAGTATGTTATACAATCCCAGTTCTTTGTTTCTATGACGGATTAATAAGGAGTTCGTGTAAAACAAAAAGATAAAGGAAAAAAATGCTACCATAATGACCCCTAACGGCAATATGGTCCTTAGGGTACTGCCACCTTTCATAAGCCTTAAAAGCTCTGACTCTGCCAAAAACGAAAGGATATAGTACATCATTGCCATCACGGCACCGGTTACAATATAGGGAATGTAGAGTCTTTTGTTTTTACAAATCCCATCAAATGCCAGTCTGGAATAGAAATTCATTTTCATACTCTGTCACCACCCGTCGCCAGCATTGTCAGTGTATCGGATATTTTTTGATACAACTGCTCGTTGGTAGCATTTCCACGATAAATCTGGTGGAATACCTCACCATCCTTGATAAACAGAACGCGTCCTGCGTGGCTTGCCGCTTTCACGGAATGGGTAACCATTAAAATTGTCTGGCCGGTGGTATTGATGGTGCCAAACAGGCGCAATAATTCATCCGTAGCCTTAGAATCCAGAGCTCCGGTAGGTTCATCTGCCAAAATCAGCTTGGGACTTGTAATCAAAGCCCTTGCTACCGCAACGCGTTGCTTTTGTCCGCCGGAAATCTCATAAGGATATTTCTTTAACAGTTCACTGATACCAAGTTTTTGTGCAATAGGGTCAAGCAACCCGCTCATCTCTTTGTAACTTTTCCCTGCAAGTACCATGGGCAGATATATATTGTCCTCAACGGAAAAAGTATCTAACAGATTAAAATCCTGAAATACAAAACCAAGATTATCCCGGCGAAACGCTGCCATCTGTGCTTCTTTAATTTGGGATAAGTCCTGACCGTCCAACACTACTTTTCCCGCAGTGGGCTTATCCAGTGCCGCCAGAATATTTAACAGCGTCGTTTTACCGGAACCGGACTCTCCCATAATTGCCACATACTCGCCCTGCTCCACAGAAAAATTCACATTCTTCAGTGCCTCCACCTTATTGCCGCCAAAACGGGTGGTGTATACCTTTTTCAAATTACTGACTTCTAATATACTCATAATGTCCTCACTTTCCGGGGGAGATGAAACCTGTTTGGAACTGTGCCGGCAAAAAAGATTCTTTGCAAACACGCTCCCGCTCCGTGGCGAACGCAACGGTACTAAACTCAAATTATCTCTTCGAGATATTTTCGTTAAGTGCCGGCGTTCGCCAAGGGTTTGCGCCAGAATGCTTTTCCTCCCCCCCCGCCAGAGAGATTATTCAGCTCCCCTCTTCATACCCGTATTGTAACAAAAGGAGGAAATGTATATCCATGGATTCTCCTTACATTTCCTCGCAGATTTCTTACACTTTTGTAAGTTTTATTCTATTTCCAATTTAGTCTGTTCTAAGTTGATGCGGATTGTAGTACCTTCTCCTACTTTTGATTCTGCACGAATGCCATGTCCTAAGTTATCGCAGATTCTCTTGCATAAGTACAGACCGATGCCACTGGCTTTTTTGTCCACTCTGCCGTTGCCACCGGTGTATCCTTTTTCAAAAATACGGGGCAGGTCACCTGACTCGATACCGATACCGGTGTCACAGATGCACAAAGTTTTGGGGGCTTCCATACGAATAGTAATAGTACCGGTGCGTGTATATTTCAAGGCATTGGACAATATCTGTTCCACCACAAAAGCCAGCCATTTTTCGTCGGTAACTACCTTGGTACGAAGCGGTTCATAGGAAAGTCCTATTTTGTTATAGATAAACTGGGTAGAAAACTTTTTTACTGCACTTTTTACAATCTCATCCAAATCCTGCTCTTTAAAAACATAATCCGTAGAGTCCGAATCCAGGCGCAAAAATGCCAGTACCATTTGCACATACTGCTCAATTCTTTGTAAATCACCGCTAATCCGGCGTGCCACTTCCGTATCTTCGTTTTGCAGATGCAGATGCATGGACGCAATAGGCGTTTTGATCTGATGTACCCATACCGTATAGTACTCTATCATATCGTTATAACGGGTACGCATCAAAGTTTGCAGGCTTGTCTGCTCCTCACAGAGTAACCGGATAATCTCCTGATAATCTGCCTCTTCCACAGTATCCGCTTTGGGAAGCGTTTCCAAAAGTTCGGCTGACATACTTTGCAATCCTTTTAACAGCAGATGCTTCCTGCGTACACCAAAATAATCTGCAACTGCGAACAAAAAGAGCACCAAGAAGCAAAGCAGCACCGGATACATCACAGCCTCCACCGGCAGGTGATACAATCCAAACGTAATTAAAAAAATCATACTGCACAAAATAAATACAATTACAATTTTAACTCTTTGCTTTATATATGTTAGCAGAAAATCCATACCCTGTTTCCTCATGCATTTATCATATAGCCTACACCGAATTTGGTGGTAATAAAATCCGGCAATCCTATCGTTTCCAGTTTCTTGCGCAGACGGTTAATATTTACCGTCAGTGTATTTTCGTCCACAAAACTGTCTGTTTCCCACAATCGCTCCATTAATTTCTCTCTACTGATTACTTTACCCTTCGATTCCATTAATGCAAAGAGAATACGATATTCATTTTTCGACAATTCCAGCTTTTCGTCCCGGTAAGTTAAGGTATTGTCGCCGGTATTCAGAATGGCTCCTTTATGTTCCAGTACCGGCAGGGATGTGCCAAAATCGTAACTGCGGCGTAACATAGCCTGTATTTTTGCCATTAACACGTTTTGGTCAAAGGGCTTTGCAATAAAATCATCGCCCCCCATATTCATTGCCATTACAATATTCATATTGTCAGATGCAGAAGAAATAAAAATGATGGGCACCTTTGATATTTTACGGATTTCACTGCACCAATGATAGCCGTTAAAAAAAGGCAATGAAATATCCAGCAATACCAGCTGTGGGTCAAATTCTGCAAATTCAGCCAGTATGTTTCTAAAATCCTGTACACATTTTGCCTGCAGATTCCACATCTCTGCCTGTTCTTTCAATGCCTCTGCAATCCCTTTGTCGTCTTCCACAATCAATATACGATACATCTTACACCCCTCACACACAAAACGGTATTCGCTAAGAGCATAACACAAAAACGGCAATATAGTAAAGATTTCTCTTTTCATATTGCCGTTTCTCTTACTCTCTCATGCTCTTGTAAAAGTTACTCCTGTAGGAGTTCCTCCTGCAAAAGTTATTTCATTTTACACTACTGTGCAGTAGTGGTTTCAGTAGTTGCCTCTGTCGTTGCATCTGCCTCTGCAGTTAAGTAAGGCAGGTTACCCTTAGGGTCTTCCACTTCATAAGAAGCTTTCAACTCTGTAACATACTCAGCCATTTTTTCACTTGTCAGTGTATTTTCGATACTTACCGTCCATGCAGGTCTGCCTTCGGAAACATAGTATAATACATAGTTTGTAGCTATATCTGCATCAGTATAAGAGAAAATATCTCCCGGCTTACGGCCTGCTTCATTCATCCACTGGCTCATCTCATCCTCCAGATAAGATGCGGACAATTCTTCATACAGACCACCGTTGGTATTGCTGTAAGTATCTTCGCTATACTTTTCAACCAGTTCAATAAATGCTTCTTCGGTGTTTCCTGCTGCTTCCAGTTCTGCCAGAATTTCTTCACAGGTTACGGTGCCGCTCATAATCACACGGATATTTGCGGTGGTATCCTCATCCAGATATCTTTCAACAAACTTTAATGCATAGTACTTGTTCTTTGCAGTATCTTCCACTACTGTGGTATCACCTGCTGCCCTGGTATCATCGAATAACCAGTCTTTATAAACTACTGCAGTAATTTCAGACTGTAAACTAACTGTTTCTACGCCATCTGCATCGATGGTTTCCAGTGCTGCATCCGCTTCGGTCTTTGCTGCTTCCATTGCTGCAGTCACCTCTGCTTCGTCGGGTTCTACCGTAGAAGTGGTTCCGTCTTCATTGGTAACGGTTTCTGCTTCGGGAACGTCAGCAGTTACTTCGGTTAACAGATATTTTACACTGTCATAAGTAGCTTTATTGTCTTCATAATAAGCTTTGATATCTGCTTCAGAAGGTGCTTGGGCATCAGATACGGATGCATAGTAAGCTTCAGCCAGATATCCTTCTTCCACATAAGGCTTTAAGTTGGAAACAGATGCATATCTGCCAAAGTTTTCTCTTACATATCTGCCGGAAGTTACGCCCACAGACGCTGCAGTTTCTTTCAATGCTTCCTTAAAAGCATCATAATCCGCACTTGCATCATAACTGAAACCGGCCGCCTCAGCTGCATCAACCAGTGCCTTGTTCTGTGCAATCATATCCACTGCAAGACTGTCAAAATAATCTTTCCATGTTAAAGTATCGCTGTACATCATCCGGGATACGTCACCGGTTAAGTCCAGACCCATATAAGAGTAATAAGCACCGTAACTATTGATATACTCTGCTCTTGCCATATTGTAGTAATAGTCATATTCTACTCTGGAGATTTCATGTCCGCCAACCTTGATATAGGTAGATTTGGTAGCCATAAACTTGCTAACCGGAATAGACAAAAGTGCAATAACAATTGCAGCTACGATAACAAAACCAATCAGCTTATCAAATCTTTTCTGCTTCTTTTCCTGTTCCTCTGCTTCTTTTCTTCTCTGTACTTTTCTATCGTACTTTGTCACAACCTTCTGTTGTGCTTCGTTATTTGTTGTTTCTTTTCCTGCCATGGGAATATCTCCTTCCTTTTCCATGATGCGGCGGACTTTCCTCCCGTTTGTCCACACGCCATACCATTATAATCTATCTTTCAAAGAAAAGGTAGTCTTTTCACGCAATTTTCATAAAATTTTTGTATTTATTCCAAGTTATTGACGCGTCCCATGAACAATATAATGCCGGTTTCCGCATCCTGCAATACATATACAAATGGTCTGTCCGCAATGAACGTAACCGGCTCCTCAGGCGGCATTGCCGCACATTCCATGACTGTAATCTCGGTTACTGCTGCCGCAGTGGTACCTTCCTCATCCACCTCAATTTTTGCCTTGTGAAGTACATCTGACACACAGACATCTTCTGCAATACGGTCTAAATCTGCAGTCTCCAGAAACGCGGATTGCATACCCATGTCCTTTAAAATATCATTTAATCCCTCTATTTCCTTTTCCATGGTAAACTTCGGAATTGCCAAAGTCGCAATTTCTTCTCTGCCTGCAGTATCCAGACTGTCAAGAAGGTCTTCCTTTTCTTCCGTGCTGAGGGCGTTATACAGACTCTCTATATCCCCGTCTTCCTCCAGCGGAATAAATACCTTCATCACAATGGTAGAATCCTTATACGGCAGAGCAATCCCTTTCATACCGTTGCTTTCCACGTAGGCATAATGTTCCCCGTATTGATGCATCATGTCAATCTGCTTTTCGCCGTCAGTACCGTAAAAGGTACGTTCTCTGGTATCATCTTCCATAAAAGGTTCATCCCACTTGCCCTGGAAGTACACGGCATTCATCAGTGCCATAACCATGCCCGGCGGCAGCTCCTTCATAATCTCAGGAATCATGCCTTCGGTATTAACATCTGCCCAGGCATTCATCTTTTCCACTGCTTCCTCAGGGTTATTCTTAAAATCCAGTTTATAAAGCTCACTGTTGTAATAATGTGCAGCAGGTTGTAAAAAGTCGTTTTCTATATTTTCAGCCCACTCTTTTTCCTCCTGCAGCCATACGGAATTGGCTGTGAGCATATAGGTCTTTTCCGACCAGGTTCTTGCCAGATAAATACGGATAGCCTCGTTCCAGGCATCCCTGTCCTCAATGCCCAGCATCTCCTGCAATTCTGCCTGTGTATCACCGCCTGCACCTACGTTTAATAAAGACAATGCCGTACAAAGGCTGTAAGGTGAGAAAAACAAATCCTCCCCTGCATCCAGATGATTATACATTTCGTAGGCAAAAGTATTGATACCACCCCTGAGAATGCTGACATCTCCCTGCAAATGACTGCCGGTATAGTCCGCTACTCTGATGGTGGCAGTGTTGGTATCCCCTGCCTGACCGTTTCCATTTGTGTTTCCTGTCTGTCCGTTTTCGTTAGTGTTCTGTTCCATTCCTGTCATCGTTTCCTCCCCTGTTCTGTTTTGTACATTTGTCTCCGTACCGCAACCTGCCAATCCGGTAAGCATGCATATACTTAACAATACCACTAAAAATCTCTTTTTCATACCCGTACCTCCTTTACAAAGAATCGTCTCGGAGAGTGCAGATAATATCCGTAGAAGACCCTTGGGAAACGTCGGCACTTAGCGCGAAGACTTCTCAAAGAGAAGTTTTCAAGCTTAGTACCGCTACGTTTCTCATGGAGCGAAAGCGGGTCTGAAACGGATATTATCTGCACTCTCCTGCCCCTTTTCTTTGTATAGATACGGATATAAATAGGATTTTTATGGTATTATGAAAAATATACCTATTTTTTACCAACCTTTTTCCAATTGCGGACACTATATAGATGGAACGTTCCAAAAGAGATACCGTAACGGGTAGCAAACATGCATCAGGCATTAGAGAAGGGAAAACAATGGATAAACGTGAAGCAGACAAAATCATAACAGAATATGTACCGAAATTATTCGGATTTGCTATGAAGAAGCTTTCGGATATTGACCGGGCGGGGGAACTTGCGGCAGAGATTACTTTGCAGGTGTATCAGACTTTGCTGAAGCAGGACAATATCGCCAATGTGGACGGCTACATCTATAAGATTGCCACAAATGTGTTTGTACACTATTTAAACGGTAAAAACAAATTTACTGCGGTAGACGGTATGGAATATATCCCGGATGAGCGGGACTTCACAGAAGAATTCATAAATAATGAAACTTATGGTCTCCTCAGACGTGAAATCACCTACCTCTCCGATATGCAACGCAAAATCATTGTACTTCACTACTTCCATGATAAAAAGGTGCGTGAAATTGCGCGACTGCTTTCCCTGCCCGAAAATACGGTAAAATGGCATTTAACATGTTCTCGAAAGGAGTTAAAAACAGGTATGGAAAAAATAAGAACAACAGGAAATCTTGGAACCGAGCCCATTATGTTGGGTGAATTTGGACATAATGGCTCTGTAGAAGAAAAAGATACAGCGGATTTTCTTGCCAAATCCCTGGCACAGAATATTGCGTATGCAGCATATCACACCCCCAGAACCATTCATGAAATTGCAGAAGAATTGGGCGTAAATCCAATTTTTGTAGCCGATGAAGTGGCTGTTTTGGAAGAGTATGGTTTTATGGATAAACTTGCGGGAGACAAGTACCGCACCAACATTCATATTACGGAGTCTACCGAAGAAGGCTATCGCAGGGGCAAAGAACTGGCAGCAAAATATGTCCCTCTTTTGGCAAAAGAGTATTTTGCACCGATTTTGGAAAGTATCACCGAAATTCCGGATTGGCTGACCGTCCCGGATGGAGATATCAACCTCGTAAAGTGGAGCATGATTTCCTTCCTGGCATACAAGCTGGTTCCTACTGACATTGATTACTTCAAATTTGCCGTCAATAGAAAAGACGGTGGCAACTATGTAGCAATGGCAAATGTAATCAAAGAAACCCCTTGGGTGGACAAAAACGATGAGAAATACGGTTTTTGCGGCGACATGTGGCGAGGCAACACCACAGAACGGAAATGGTGGCGAAGCTGGCAGAACAATTGCTATTGGACAGACAGAGAACGTAGCTGGCGCGATAATTTGAACGAGGATTATGATAAATTGTACCATTTCTTAAAAGGGGAATTGCCGGAAACCGAGGCAAATATTGAAAGCTACCAACGCCTTTTGGACAAAGGATACCTTATCAAAGAAAACGGTTCCTATCACTGCAATCTTATCCTTTGTGACAGTGAACAGAAATGGCGCTCTTTCCTACCGGAGGCTGATGCCAAAATGCAGGCACTGGCTAAGGAATATGCCGCAGAACGGACCAAAGTTGACATATTGGGCCAGCCGGAGCATATGCATGAAATGATTGCATACTATGACCAGAGCAGTGTTGTTTCTTTATTTACACGAATTATGGAAGAATTGCTAAACATGGGGGTTTTGAAAGAGCCCACAGCCGTGCAGAAAAAGGGGCTTTGTACGATTATGTTTATGGGAGAATAGCGGTTATACTATTGGCAGTGGAATAACCTACACTCCTCTGCCAATTGGGATTATAAAGCAGGCGCCGGAAATCCGGCGCCTGCACAACTATCTAATTTTCTTATCTTTCACCAAATTTGGATGCATCCCAATCCGGGTCGTAAGAGTAGTGTTCATAGGAAACACCCCCACCATAAATGATAATATCGTAGGTTTCTATTTCTCCCTCTTTTAACAACCTGTATGCTTCTTCCGTTGCAAGCATGAATAAAAGGGTCGTTTCTATATGGCGCTGCTGCTCTTGCTCCACCCTATTTCTAAAATCTCTTCCCGCATACACATTTTTCGTCATTAGCTGGTATAATTGGAGGTCAAAATAATTCATACACCTTCCTTGCGGGAAAAACTGTTCTGTTGCTTCTGACATGGACATTTCTTCAGTTGCATCCAGATACTCTTCCAGCGTATCTCGAAATGCTTCTGGGTCTACCATTTTTCCATCCATATATAATGCATAATAGGCAGCACCAAGCTGTGTATAATTTTCCACTGATTCCAGTTCTTCCTTTGTACTGATTTCGGTAATACCATCCACAGTTTCAAAAGTCACTTTTCTGCTCAACTCATAGCGGCTTACTATCAGTTCAATATTCTCATCTGAAA
>JAZNNL010000030.1:0-27407 GCA_045580245.1 Lachnospiraceae bacterium | reverse complement strand
CCCAGGTGAAGCCCTCCAGTTATGTGTATGGGTACACGGATGCCACCGTGCTGGGTGGCAGTATTCCTATTGCCGGGGCAGCAGGCGACCAGCAGGCGGCACTGTTCGGGCAATGTTGTTTTGAGCCCGGAGAGGTAAAAAATACTTATGGCACAGGTTGCTTTTTGCTGATGCATACAGGAGAAAAGGCAATTCGCTCTGAAAGAGGATTGCTTACTACCATCGCGGCATCTTCGGATGGAAAAGTAGAGTATGCGCTGGAAGGCAGTGTCTTTGTAGCAGGTGCGGCAATCCAGTGGCTTCGCGACGGTATGCGCCTGATTCGCAGTGCACCCCAGTCACAGGAATGTGCCGAAGAAGTAGAGGATACGGAGGGCGTATATATTGTGCCTGCCTTTGCGGGCCTGGGTGCACCTTATTGGAACCCCTACGCCAGAGGTACCATTGTGGGACTGACCCGTGGATGCTGGCAGGAGCATTTTATCCGTGCCACACTGGAATCCATTGCGTACCAGACTGTGGATGTACTGACCGCTATGGAAGCGGACGCAGGCATGGATTTAAAGAGCCTCAAGGTGGACGGCGGCGCCAGTGCCAACGATTTCCTGATGCAGTTTCAGGCAGACATTGTAGACACTAAGGTTCGCAGACCCAAGTGCATCGAAACCACAGCTTTGGGCGCGGCATATCTGGCAGGTCTTGCAACCGGTTATTGGAAAGATAAAGAGGAAATAAAAGCAAACTGGCAGCTTGGAAAAAGTTTTGAACCCGCTATGGAGGAAGAAAAGAGAAAGAAACTCTTAAAAGGCTGGAAGCGCGCCGTGAAGTGCGCACTGGTTTGGGCAGAAGAGGAATAAAGACAGGTTATATAGTTTGGGATATATTTTGAAGAAGCGGATGTGACTTTTTCCCCGTTTCCCTTGACTTTCTCGTATCACCTTGTTAGTATTAATTACGAAAAACCACCCTTGCAAAGTCAGGTTACATAGTGGTTGGGCTGAAATTTTGTCCTCCGCCGTAAGGTGGGGGACTTTTGTATTCATAGGATTCGGGTATCAAAAGATACTTACAAAGTTGAATATAGCAAGTTGCATCAAATGATTTTGGTCTTTGTGACTTGTGCAGGACATTAGTTTTTCTTAATGTTCTGTCAGGGACCAGCAATCCGACAACACGATGTTATCGGAAGGCCGGATTGCGGCATGGATGCTGCATTGCGGCCGGTTGCGTAAAGTTATGTATAATCTGTTCAGAACATTTAGAAAATCTTATGTCCGAAACTCTGAACAAAGGACAAAATCATTTGATGCAACTTGCCAAATACAAATTAAGAAGTATCTTTTGAAGCCCGAATCCCAATAGAAAAGGAGACCAATATATGTTAGTACAAAAATACAAAGATATGCTTTCCGGCAAATCCGTTATCAGACAGTTATCCGAATTTGCAACCGCAAGAGGAAAAGAAATCGGTTACGAGAATGTATTTGATTACAGTCTGGGGAACCCCTCTGTGCCGGTGCCGCAGGAATTTACCAATAAAATGATTGAACTGTTACAGACAAAGAGCCCCATGGAGCTGCACGGCTACAGCCCCAGTCTGGGTATTACTTCTGTTAGGGAAAAGATTGCGGCTTCTTTGGAGAAGCGTTTCGGCATTCCTTACCGTGCAGAGCATATTTTCATGGCTTCCGGTGCTGCAGGTGCGCTGGCTCATGCATTCCGTCTGGTGACGGAGCCCGGGGATGAGATTTTGACTTTTGCGCCCTTTTTTCCGGAATACAATCCTTACGTGAACCTGACCGGTGCGGTGCTGAAAGTAGTGCCTGCCAATACTGCAGATTTCCAGATTAACTTTGAAGCTTTTGAGGAAATGATTTCCGAAAAGACCATGGCGATTCTGATTAATACCCCCAACAATCCTTCCGGTATTGTGTACTCCACCGAGACTATCAAGCGTCTGGCGCAGGTATTAAAGGACAAATCGGCAGAATACGGTCATGACATTTATCTGATTTCTGATGAACCTTACAGAGAGATTATTTTTGAAGGCGTGGATGCCCCCTGCGTTTCCGCATTCTATGACAATACCATTATGTGCTACAGTTTTTCCAAGTCCCTTTCCCTGCCCGGCGAAAGAATCGGTTATGTAGCCATCAATCCGGCTTGCAAGGATGCAAAGGATATGGTACAGATGTGCGGCCAGATTTCCAGAGGAACCGGTCACAACTGTCCTCCTTCCATTATTCAGCTGGCAGTGGCAGAAGTGCTGGATATGACCGCAGATTTATCCGTATACGAAACCAATATGAACTTATTATATAATGAACTGACTGCATTAGGCTTTACCTGTGTGAAGCCCGGCGGCACCTTCTACATCTTCCCCAAGGCATTGGAAGAAGATGCAAAGGCATTTTGTGAAAAAGCATTGAAATACGACTTGATTTTGGTCCCTGCGGACAGCTTCGGATGCCCCGGCTACTTCCGCATGGCATACTGTATCGATACCGAAAAGGTAGAAAGGTCCTTAGTGGCGCTTAGAAAATTTGTAAAAGAAGAGTACGGTAAATCATAATTGGAACAAACAGGGGCTTGCCACAAGTCGGGAAAAGTTTCCCCGCAGACACGTTCGCACTCGTACCAAACGCAGCGGTACTAAACTCAAATAATCTCTTCGAGATATTTTCGTTAAGTGCCGGCGTTTGCTAAGGGTCTGCTAAGGAAAGCTTTTCACGCCTTGTAACAATCCCCTGTTCGCACCGATTATGATTTACCTAAGAAAGAGGGAATATTATGTATCAGGCAGGACTTGTGTTAGAAGGCGGCGGTATGAAAGGCGTTTATACCGCAGGTGTTTTGGATTTCTTTTTGGAAAAAGGAATTGAATTTTCCAATGTGTACGGCGTTTCGGCAGGCGCGTGCCACATGTGCAGTTATCTGTCAAAACAGAAAGAACGTGCATTGGATATCAGTATTGATTATCTGGACAATAAAAAATATTGCAGTGCATATAGTTTATTAACCAGCGGCGATTTGTTTAATGTAAATACCGCATACAATCTGATTCCGGAGTATTTAAATCCGTTTGACCACGACACCTTTGCAAAATACGAAGGCCGTGCCTATGCAGTGGTTACCAATATTGTAACCGGTAAGCCGGAGTATCTGCAGATAAAGGATGCCAGAAAAGATATTGTGGCTGTGAGAGCGTCAGCTTCCCTTCCTTTGGTATCCCGTAATGTAAGAATCGGTGACAAATTATATCTGGACGGTGGTATTTCTGATGCAGTACCCATCAAGAAATCCATTTTGGACGGTAACCGCAAAAATGTGGTGGTACTGACCAAAGAAGAAGGATACGTACGTCAACCCTCTAAACATTTAGAAGTGTTGAAGTTACGTTATTTGCAATACCCCAAGGTATATGAACTGATGAAAAACCGTCACATCGCATATAATGATACTATGGCGTACTTAGAAAGGCAGCAGGAAAACGGTCAGGCATTTGTTATCCGCCCCAGAGAAAAGAGCGACGTGGGACGCATTGAAAAGGATGCCGAAAAGCTGAAAGCATTGTACGCGGAAGGTTACAGGGATGCAGAAGCCAATTATGAGTTGTTACTCAATTATCTGGAATCCTAAGGATTGGAATTTTGTAAAATAGGAATACCGGCACATTTTGTACCGGTATTCTGTCTTCATAAGGAGAGAAATTTATGTTAGATATTTTAAAAGCCGTACTTTTCGGTATTGTGGAAGGTATCACAGAGTGGCTGCCCGTCAGCAGTACCGGGCATTTGATTTTGTTAGAGGAATTTGTGAAGTTTGAAAATGTATCGGAGAATTTCTTTGGTATGTTTGAAGTGGTAATCCAGTTGGGAGCCATTCTTGCGGTAGTGGTGCTGTTTTTTAAAGAAATCTGGCCCTTCTGCAAAAAAGGCAATCCCAAAGCCTACAAAGAAACCGGTGTAC
This sequence comes from Lachnospiraceae bacterium, assembly GCA_045580245.1. Taxonomy (GTDB): domain Bacteria; phylum Bacillota; class Clostridia; order Lachnospirales; family Lachnospiraceae; genus Acetatifactor. Next base: position 23,438 of record JAZNNL010000030.1, on the reverse strand, counting down.
TGGCTTATTTGAACAAAGACATTTGGACCTTGTGGTTTAAGATTCTGGTGGCATGCGTGCCGGCGGCGGTTGTTGGTGTCTTGTTTGATGATGTGCTGGATGCACTGTTTTACCACTGGTATGTGGTGGCAGCGGCGTTAATCGTGTTTGGTATTGCTTTTATTCTCATAGAAAACTGGAACAAGACGAAAAATGCTAAAGTTACAAAACTGGCAGAGTTAAGCTACCAGATGGCACTTTTAATTGGGGCATTCCAGCTGATTGCAGCCATTTTTCCCGGTACTTCCCGCTCCGGTGCCACTATCGTAGGCGCGCTGTTAATCGGTGTTTCCAGAACGGTAGCCGCAGAATTTACTTTCTTTTTGGCAATTCCGGTTATGTTCGGCGCAAGCTTATTAAAACTGGTGAAGTTCGGATTGGATTTTTCCGGAACGGAATTGGCAGCATTGGCAGTAGCTATGATAACGGCTTTTGCGGTTTCCGTATTGGTGATTAAATTCCTGCTTTCTTATATTAAGAAGCATGACTTTAAGGTATTCGGCTGGTACCGCATTGTGTTGGGCGTTGTAGTGATTTTATTTTTCCTTATCTTTAGATAAAACCGGTTTTGCGAAAGGCATGAAACAGATAAAACTGCGTTCGGTAAGACCAGAAAGGTATTTAGTATGAAAAACATCAAAAAGGTACAGCCATGGGCTGAATTTGGCATCATACTGGCAACATTTATTATCTATTTCAGTTTGTCCTGTTTTTTGCCGGTGGATAAGGCCCCGGACGAATATATGCGTTATGAAGTGACGGATTACATTTTTAAGCATCATGAGTTGCCCATTGGCTCTGCAGAGGAAATCCGTAACCCTATCTGGGGATTTTCCTATGCATTTACCCCCTATTTGCCCTCTATTCTGGCAGCAGGGGTGATGGGAATTGTGTCCTTGTTTGGCGGAGCGGGCGTTGCGTTGACGATTGCATCCCGTTTTATCAGTGTACTGTCTGCCACAGGATGTACCTGGCTTGCGCTTTCCATCGGGAAAAAACTGTTTCCGAAATGGAGCAGTAGTCTGTTGTATACCCTGAGTATCAGTGTGCTTCCGCAGTTTGTGTTTTTGTCAGCCTACTTAAATAATGATGCCCCGGCAGTATTTTCCGCCATGTGGATTCTCTTTAGCTGGCTTTCCGGAAAAGAAAAGCACTGGGATTATAAGAGCTGTGTTCTGTTGGGTGTGGGTATTTCTTTGTGTGCCCTTACTTATTACAATGCCTATGCCTGGATTTTGTGCAGTGTTATTTACTTCGCTGTGACTGTGTTAACGGATAAAACTTTGCAGAATAAGTGGAAGCATTTATTTACAAGAGGTGCTGTGGTAACGCTGGTTGTACTGCTTTTGGCAGGCTGGTTCTTTATCAGAAATGCAGTGCTTTACGATGGAGATTTCTTAGGTATGGATGCCTCCAAAATCTGTGGGGAGATGTATGCCCAGGAAGAATACAAGCCTTCCAACAGGGCGACCTTTGAAAATATGGGTAAATCCATCTGGGATATGCTTAATGAGACCGAGTGGTTTGACAGAAGCGTGGACAGCTTCTTTGCCGTTTTCGGCTATATGAACATATTTGTATCCCAGAGATACTATGATTTTTACCGGATTATTCTGGGTATTGGTTTGGTTGGATTCTTATGGGGGTGTATTTGCAAAAAAGCAAAAGGGGACGGCGTGTTGTATTTGTGTTGTGTGATATGCATGGTAACCCCTGTGATTTTAAGTGCAGTAAATTCGTATTCCAGTGATTTTCAGCAACAGGGACGCTATTTTATGCCTGCCCTGCCTGCGCTGATGCTTCTGACTACCAGAGGATACCAGTGGCTGGAAGAAACATGTAAATTAAAGAAACCGTTACTTACCCTTTTTATTTGCCTGGCATGGGGAGCGGCTTTTGCAAGACTCTTTATAAAAGTAATGATACCGCACTTGTATGTTGGTATCTAAGGGATAATATTAGTAGGTCTTGCTTTGGAAAATCATGGTTGTTTTTGGGGGCGGTTGACAATTTTCGACTTATACACTAAACTGTAGGGGCAGTAAATTTGTGTGTGGTGACACAAATACTGCGAGGAGATGAAAAAAGATGCATCCGTAGGATGCACAGTGTAGTGAAGGGAGAAATTACATGGCAACAACTAAGAAAACCACTGCAGCAGAAACAAAAGCTGCAAAGACAAAGGCTGTAAAGGAAACAGCAACCAAGGCAGTAAAGGCAGCTACTGCAAAAGCAACCAAAGCTACTGCGAAAGCAGAAACTAAGGTAACAAAAGCACCTGCTAAGACTACCAAAACAGCAAAGGATGCAACAAAGAAAACCACAACTAAGGCAGCCGGTACAAAAACCGCTACTGCAAAGAGAGCAACAAAAACTGCTGTAACCGTAAATGTGCAGTTTAACAACAAATCTTACACAACCGAAGATTTGGTAAAAATCGCAAAGGACGTGTGGAGATACGATTTAAAGAAAAAAGTATCCGATTTCAAAACCGTAGAGTTGTATGTAAAGCCTGAAGAAGGTATGGCGTACTATGTAATCAACGGTACCGAAGAAGGAAGTTTTGTAATCTAAGGAAATAGATGGTTGAAATACAGTTGCGTTTGAATATTGCAGGAAAGATTTTCCTTGCAGACGTGCTTTCGCTCCGTGACGAACGTAACGGACACATAATGCGCCAAAATACGGCGCATAAGTGCCGACGTCCGCCAAGGGTCTGCGCCGGAAAGTGCTTTCCTGCAATATAAAAAACAAACTGTATGCATACAATCTGATAAAGGAACAATACCGGTAGGGCTACCCCCTACCGGTATTTTAGTTTCGGGGACTTTGCATCATTGCATATTATCAAAATCGGTAATCATACATGCCCTGTTACGATATCTCCCAAAGACCCTTGGAGAACGCCGGCACTTGGCGAGGTATTATCGAGCCTAGTGCCGTTGCGTTTTTCGTGGAGCGCAAGCGTGTCTTTAGGGGATATCGTAACAGACCATTATATGGTCAATTTTAATAATATACAATGATATAACGCCCCCCCAAAACTTCACACATTTTTTATAATTAATTTATAGAAAACCAGTTGACATCACCAATGATAAGTGATAATTTATGGTAAGAAGATGTTAGCACTCCTTTTGGTTGAGTGCTAATAATCAGAACAGGAGGGATGAAGGATGCAGTTAGATGAAAGAAAAAAGAAAATATTGCAGGCCGTCATCCGTAATTATCTGGAGACGGGTGAGCCGGTAGGCAGCAGAACCATTTCCAAATATACAGATTTAAATTTAAGCTCCGCAACCATCCGTAATGAAATGGCTGATTTGGAGGAACTGGGCTACATTGTACAGCCCCACACTTCCGCAGGACGCATTCCTACCGACAAAGGGTACCGCTTGTATGTGGATACCATGATGACGGAAAAGGACAGAGAAGTGGAAGAGATGAAAGAGATGCTTTTAGAAAAAGAAGATAAAATGGAAGCACTCTTAAAGCAGGTGGCACGTGTTCTGGCACAGAATACCAACTATGCAACTTTGATATCCGCTCCGCAGATTCACCGTAACAAGTTGAAATTCATTCAGCTTTCCCGTGTGGACAGAGGGCAGATACTGGCAGTTATCGTGGTAGAAGGCAATATGATTAAAAATCATATGTTGAATGTACCGGAAGGACTGGATGATGAAACCCTCTTAAAGCTTAACATGCTTTTAAACACACACTTAAACGGTCTTCCCATAGAAGAAATCAATCTGGGACTTATCGCAGCTTTAAAGCAACAGGCCGGTATCCACAGTGATATCGTGGGGCAGGTTTTGGATGCGGTGGCAGAAGTGATTAAGGAAGAAGAGGATCTGGAGATTTATACCAGCGGTACCAACAACATCTTCAAGTATCCCGAACTTTCCGACCATACCAAGGCAAGCGAGCTGATCAGTGCCTTTGAAGAAAAGCAGGCACTCAGCACACTGGTGCAGGAAACCCTTGCAGACGACAAAAATACCGGTATTCAGGTTTATATCGGAGATGAAAGCCCTTTGCAGAATATGAAAGATTGCAGTGTGGTAACAGCAACTTACGAATTAGAAGAGGGTATGAAGGGTACCATAGGAATTATCGGTCCCAAGCGAATGGACTATGACAAGGTTGTAGGTACACTGAAAACCATGATGCATCAGTTGGATGATTTGTACCGGAAAAAACAGTAAGTATCCGTGCAGTTTTGCAGATACAGGATTGACATGTGAAAGTCATTGGCAGATAAAGAGTCATTGATATAGAGAAAGGAACAGTTATGGCAGATAAGGAAAAAGAGATTTTGGAAGAAATGCCTGAAGCGGAAATCGCAGAAGAAGCAAAAGAAGAAACTGCGGCAGAGCAGGAAGAAACAGTAGAAGAAACAGTAGAAGAAACTTCTGAAGAAAAAGCTGCTGAAGAGAAAAAAGGCTTCGGTAAGGGCAAAAAGAAAGATAAAAAGGAAGACGCTTACAAACAGAAAATTGATGAACTGGAAGACAGGGTAAAGCGTCAGATGGCAGAGTTTGAAAACTTCCGCAAACGTACCGAAAAGGAAAAGGCAGCCATGTATGAAGTGGGTGCAAAGAATGTTATCGAAAAGATACTGCCGGTTGTGGACAATTTTGAAAGAGGCCTGGGAAGCATTCCCGAAGAAGAAAAAGGCTCCGCCTTTGCAGAGGGAATGAACATGATATACAAGCAACTGATCGGAGAGTTGGATAAGATGGGTGTGAAACCTATCGAAGCCGTAGGCGTTGAGTTCAACCCCGACTTCCACAATGCAGTGATGCAGGTGGAAAGTGACGAGTATGAGGCAGGATATGTTGCCCAGGAGTTACAAAAAGGATATACCTACAATGACAGTGTCGTAAGATACAGTATGGTAGCCGTAGTACAGTAAAAAGAAACCAATCAACCATTTATAATAGGAGGAGATTAAAATGAGCAAAATTATCGGTATTGACTTAGGAACAACAAACAGCTGTGTAGCTGTAATGGAAGGTGGTAAACCCACCGTTATCGCAAATACAGAAGGCGCAAGAACCACACCCTCTGTTGTAGCATTCACAAAGAATGGGGAAAGACTGGTTGGTGAACCTGCAAAGCGTCAGGCAGTAACCAATGCAGAAAAAACCATCGCATCCATCAAGAGAGATATGGGTACTGACAGAGGCCGTACCATCGATGATAAGAAATATTCCCCTCAGCAGATTTCTGCAATGATTCTGCAGAAATTAAAAGCAGATGCTGAAAGCTACTTAGGTGAAAAGGTTACAGAAGCAGTTATTACCGTTCCTGCATACTTCAACGACGCAGAACGTCAGGCTACTAAGGACGCAGGTAAGATTGCAGGTCTGGAAGTAAAGCGTATTATCAACGAGCCTACCGCAGCAGCACTGGCTTACGGTCTTGACAATGAAAAAGAACAGAAGATTATGGTTTACGACTTAGGTGGTGGTACCTTCGACGTTTCCATTATCGAAATCGGTGACGGCGTTATCGAAGTTTTGGCAACCAACGGTGATACCCACCTTGGCGGTGATGACTTTGACAACAAGATTATTGACTGGATGTTAGCTGAATTCAAGAAGCAGGAAGGTGTTGACCTTTCCGGCGACAAGATGGCTATGCAGAGATTAAAAGAAGCTGCAGAAAAGGCAAAGAAAGAACTGTCTTCTGCAACCACTACCAATATCAACCTGCCTTTCATCACTGCAACCGCAGAAGGTCCTAAGCACTTTGATATGAACTTAACCAGAGCAAAATTCGATGAGTTAACTCATGATTTAGTAGAAAGAACCGCAATCCCTGTACAGAATGCATTAAAGGATGCAGGTCTTACCGCTTCCGAACTGGGTCAGGTACTCTTAGTAGGTGGTTCTACCCGTATTCCTGCAGTTCAGGAAAAAGTAAAACAGTTAACCGGCAAAGAGCCCAGCAAGTCCTTAAACCCTGACGAATGTGTAGCACTGGGTGCTTCTATCCAGGGCGGTAAGTTAGCAGGCGATGCAGGCGCAGGCGATATCCTTCTGTTAGATGTTACTCCTCTGTCTCTGTCTATCGAGACCATGGGTGGTATTGCTACCAGACTGATTGAAAGAAATACAACCATTCCTACCAAGAAGAGCCAGGTATTCTCTACCGCAGCAGACAACCAGACCTCTGTAGAAATCAATGTATTACAGGGTGAAAGACAGTTTGCAAGAGATAACAAGTCCTTAGGAAACTTCAGACTTGACGGTATTGCACCTGCTCCCAGAGGAATTCCTCAGATCGAAGTTACTTTCGATATCGACGCTAACGGTATTGTAAATGTATCCGCAAAAGACCTTGGTACCGGTAAGGAACAGCACATCACCATTACCGCAGGTTCCAACATGTCTGATGCAGATATTGAAAAGGCAGTAAAGGAAGCTGCTGAATACGAAGCACAGGATAAGAAGCGTAAGGAAGCTGTAGATACCAGAAACGATGCAGACGCTATGGTATTCCAGACCGAAAAGGCTTTAAACGATGTAGGCGACAAGGTAAGCGCTGAAGAAAAAGCAACCGTTCAGGCGGAAATCGATGCAGTAAAAGCAATTCTGCAAAGAACCGAAGGACAGGAAATGTCCGATAGTGACGTAGATGAATTAAAGGCTGCAAAAGAAAAGATGATGAACAGCGCACAGGGCGTTTTCACTAAGATGTATGAAGCTATGAACCAGGGTGCACAGGGTGCAGGCCCCGACATGAGCGGTGCTTCTGCTGATGCAGGCGCAAGCGCACCTGAAGATGATGTGATTGACGGAGACTTCCGCGAAGTATAAGGTGAATCTTAGAAATATAACCGAAGGCTGATTGCAAAATGGTAAGCTGAAATATTGATTGTAAAAAGCTTTCTGGCGCTACCCGTTGAAAAACGTCAGCACTTGAATTTTTCAAGTAACACGCAGAAAAATTCTTAGTACTGTTACGTTTTTCATCGAGCGAGAGCGTGGTAGTAAAGAAACTTTTTACAATCACATATTTATTGGTGCCATTTTATAATCACCCTTCGGGATATTCTTATGTATAGGCGGAATGGAGAGACGATTATGGCAGAACAAAAACGCGATTACTATGAAGTGCTCGGCGTAGATAAAAATGCGGATGATGCCGCATTAAAAAAAGCATACCGTGTTTTGGCCAAAAAATATCATCCGGATACCAATCCCGGCAACGCAGAGGCAGAAGCTAAATTTAAAGAAGCATCTGAAGCATATGCGATTTTAAGTGACCCCGAAAAGAGACGTCAGTATGATCAGTTCGGTCATGCGGCCTTTGACGGTCCCGGCGGTGGCGGTGCAGGCGGATTTGATTTCAGCGGTGCAGATTTCAGTGATATTTTTGGTGATATATTCGGCGATTTCTTTGGAGGCGGCAGAAGAAGCAGTTCAAGAAATACGGGACCCACTAAGGGTGCGAATTTACGTACCAGTGTGCGTATTACTTTTGAAGAAGCAGTTTTCGGTTGTGAAAAAGAAATCGAACTTACGGTAAAAGAAACCTGTAAAACATGTAACGGTAATGGTGCAAAGCCCGGTACATCCCCCGAAACCTGTAGCCGATGTGGCGGTAAGGGGCAGGTAGTATTTACCCAGCAGTCCTTCTTTGGCACTGTAAGAAATGTACAGGCATGTCCGGATTGTCAGGGAACCGGTAAGATGATTAAAGAAAAATGTACGGATTGTCGTGGTACGGGATATGTGCCTATCCGCAAGCGTTATGCAGTAAAAATCCCGGCAGGTATTGACAATGGCGAATATACACGTTTGCCCGGTTTGGGAGAACCCGGTTCTAACGGTGGCCCCAGAGGTGATGTGCTGGTAGAAACCATTGTAGGCAGACATCCGATTTTCCAACGTCAGGATTACAATATTTATTCCATGGTGCCCATGTCCTTTGCCGTAGCTGCATTGGGTGGTGAAGTGGTGATTGATACCGTAGACGGTAAGGTCATCTATGATGTAAAACCCGGTACCCAGACGGATACCAGAGTCCGTTTAAAGGGTAAGGGTGTACCTACCAGAAGAAATGCAGAAGTACGCGGCGACCACTATGTGACACTGGTTGTACAGGTGCCTGACAAAATGTCCCATGAAGCGAAAGAATTATTGAAGAAATTTGATGCAGAATGTGGCGATACCTTAAATGCGGCAAAAAAAGTAACATCTAAGGAAGAACCGGAAAAGCCCGACAACGGTGGCGGTAATAAAAAGAAGAAATTCTGGAAATAGAGTATCCATAAGGGATGATGTAAAAAGGCGGAAGACCCTGCGCGGGGATTCCGTCTTTTTTGCTATGCGGGTGTGAGGTGTTTTTCTGTATATAAAAACGCACTTTAACACGGTAATTTGTCAAAAAATGTTGCATTAACAGAAAGCAAATTATATAATGAGGAAGAACATAGAGGAAAGCGTGTGGAAAATAGTATGGAACAACAAAAAATTAAAAAAGTAAGCTGGGTATATGCAATACCAGTATTTCTGATACCGCTGATTATTATGATTGGATTATTGGTTGCTTCTATTAAATTGATAGAAAATGAAGTGGGCATAGTCCTGTGGATGGTTGGTATCATTGGTGGCATTCTTTGGTTTATTATCGGACCGGACCAGATTTACAGAAAGAAAAGAGATAAGAAAATGCAGGCGCTGGATGCATCGGGCTTTGTGCGCAATCATACCTTTAATGCAGACGGATGTACGGTGGCAGTAGATGTGGTACATGGTAATATTGCCATGGTATTTAAATGGAATCCGGGAACCTGTTTTGTGGTTCCGGCCACCCGCATTTCAAATATATGGGTGGATGATGGCAAAATGATGGGCGGAACCCGCAGAGTCAGCTTTTTGTTTATTGTGGATGGTGTAAAGGTGAGAGTCAATACCTTTACGTCTAACCGCACCTGGAGCATGAAAAGCAATTATGTTTTAGAGGCACTTTCCAAGGCAGATATGATGATTGAACGTTTTCAGGCAGCTTACAGAACTGCCCAGAATAACGGAAATTATGGGAATTATAACGGATAATGGCAAGGAGAATGCATGGGAGTATTTGATAATTTTATGAAACGGTTTGAGGATGACTGGTGTAAAGCATGCAAAGTGCAGATGTATCCGATAACGGAAAGATTATATTTTATGCCTGTGACGGTAGGGCACTATGTGCAACGGAAAGATGCAGGGTATTATCTGCAAAAATTGCAACCGATTCAAGATGTATCTCAAATACCCGTAGGGTATTATGCCTGCCGTATTAAAGCTTACGCTTGCGGTACATGCGGAATGCGTATTGCGGTGGTGAAACCGTTTTTGCAAGTGCGAAATGAGGTAAAAGAGGAAGTGGCAATCGTATTTCGAAACGGTGAAATGAATGCATTATTGGGACTGTAGTCCTGGTAATAGATAAAAGGGAATTGAGGAGGAAGATAGTATGCAGTATCAGATTATTGGGCAGACAATGCCCGCAGTACAGGTGCATTTTGATGCACCGGGAGAGTCCATGTTTACACAGTCCGGAGGTATGGCATGGATGAGTGATGGTATCACTATGCAGTCTAATATGAGAGGTGGTTTGGGAAAGAGCATTGGAAGAATGTTTTCCGGGGAATCACTTTTCATGGCAACCTATACCGCACAGGTACCCGGTTCTTACATCGCCTTTGCGTCTACCGTAGCAGGTGAAATTTTACCTGTTGATGTGGGGGCATGCGGTGGTTTGATTTGCCAGAAGGGGGCATTTCTTTGTGCACAGCAGGGCGTAGATTTGAATGTAACTTTTACCAAGAAATTCACCGCAGGTTTGTTTGGCGGTGACGGCTTTATTCTACAGGACCTTTCCGGACAGGGGATTGCCTTTTTGGAAATCGACGGTGATAAAGTGGAAAGAGTACTTGCACCCGGAGAAGTTTTGAAAGTAGATACCGGTAATGTGGTTGCTTTTGAAAAGAGTGTATCCTACGAAATTGAAACCGTAAAAGGCATCAGCAATGTATTGTTTGGCGGAGAAGGCCTTTTCTTAACTAAACTGGTAGGCCCCGGCCGTGTTATTTTACAGACCCAGAATTTTAATGAGTTTGCAGGCAGAATCGCAAGAATGATTCCCAGCGGCAGATAGGGAATAAGTATATAAATTAAGAGGACATTCCCCCAACGAGAAACCGAGACGGGGAACGTCCTCTTTTTCGTTACATCAAGATTGACACCCTTGCCTGAAACCGCTACAATAAACGTAGTATGTGCTTTTGTCAATGATGGAAGATGGAAAAAACAAAAGCAAGCAGGTAAGTAAGAAAGGCTGGTACTCTTATGAAATGGGTAAAATTCAGAATTAAAACAATTACAGATGCGGAAGATATTATTATCAGCAGCTTATATGATATAGGTTTGGAAGGGGCACAGATTGAGGACCATATTCCCCTGACTGCATGGGAAAAAGAGCAGATGTTTGTGGACATTCTGCCGGAAGGACCTGCAGATGACGGTATTGCTTACTTGAGCTTTTTTGTGGAAAAAAAGGAAGACGGTACCCTGGAAGTAAATGGGGAACCTACCGATAAAGAAACCATATTGGCGCAGGTACAGGAAGAACTGGACAATATACGCCTGTTTATGGAAATCGGAGAAGGTACCATTACCGTAGACGAAACGGAGGACATCGATTGGATTAATAACTGGAAACAATATTTCCACCAGTTCTATATAGATGATATATTAGTGATTCCCTCCTGGGAAGATATCAGACCTGAGGATAATGAAAAAATGGTGCTTCACATTGATCCCGGCACGGCATTCGGTACCGGTATGCACGAGACTACCCAGCTTTGTATCCGTCAGTTAAAAAAACATGTAAACAAAGATACCGTACTTTTGGACGTCGGAACCGGTAGTGGTATTTTGGCGATTCTTTCCCTGATGTTCGGTGCAAAGAGTGCAGTGGGTACAGACCTTGACCCCTGTGCAGTGGAAGCTGTCCGCCAGAACTGTGAAAGCAACGGTATTGATGCAGATAAGTTCAAGATGATGATAGGCAATATCATCACAGAAAAAGAAGTGCAGGATGAAGTGGGCTATGAATGTTATGATATCGTAGTAGCAAATATTCTTGCAGATGTACTGGTACCCCTGACCCCTGTTATCGTAAACCAGTTAAAAATAGGCGGTATCTACATCACTTCCGGTATTATCGATGACAAAGAACCCGTAGTAGCCGAAGCCATCAAAACAGCAGGCTTAGAAATTTTAGAAACCACCTACCAGGGCGAATGGGTCAGCATCACCGCCCGCCGTGTGAAATAATAAATAATACTTTTGCTGCAATTGCAGGAGAATATATATCCTAAACAGACCGTTATAAAACGCCGGTACTTATGTGCCGTGTTTTGGCACATTATGTACCGTTGCGTTTTATGTCGAGCGAAAGCGTGTCTGTGTGGATATATATATTCTCCGGAAAGAGAAGAAAAAATATGTACCAATTTTTCGTAGCACCGTCGCAAATAACTGACAAAACTGTCATAATTGAAGGCGGCGACGTCAATCATATCAAAAACGTACTGCGTATGAAACCCGGTGAGGAAATTGCAGTCAGTAACGGGCAGGACGGCAAAGAATACCGTTGCGGTATCGTAAGCATTGAAGAAGACAGAGTCATCTGCGAACTTCGTTTTGTAAAAGAAGACGGTTTGGAACTTTCTTCCAGAGTGCATCTTTTTCAAGGACTGCCCAAGGCGGACAAAATGGAACTGATTATTCAGAAAGCCGTGGAACTGGGCGTTTATGAAATTGTTCCGGTAGAGACAAAACGTGCTGTGGTAAAACTGGATGCAAAAAAGGCGAAACAGAAAACCGAACGTTGGCAGGCGATTGCAGAGGCTGCGGCCAAACAGAGTAAACGCCGTATTGTGCCGCAGGTAAGTGAACCCATAACCTTCGGACAGGCATTAAAGCAGGCAGAAAGTATGGAAGTGAAATTGATTCCTTATGAACTGGCAGAGGGTATGGAACGTACCAAAGAGGTGATTTCGCATTTGCCGGAAGGGGCAGACATTGCGGTTTTTATTGGCCCGGAGGGCGGTTTTGAAGAAGCGGAGATTGCAAAAGCAAAGGAAAACGGTGTGGAACCGATTACTTTAGGCAAACGTATTCTGCGTACGGAAACAGCAGGCTTTACCGTGATGGCTTGGATTATGTATCAGTTAGAAAAATAATGGCATATATTGTTAGAAACAGATAGAAAGGGAGAAATACAATGGAAGTGTATTTGGATAACTCCGCTACGACGAAGGCCTTCCCGGAGGTTGCAGAGCTGGTGGCGAAGATTATGTGTGAGGATTACGGTAATCCTTCCAGTCTCCACTTAAAAGGGGTGCAGGCAGAACATTATATCCGTTATGCCAAGGAAACCCTGGCAAAGATATTAAAGGTCAATGAAAAAGAAATTATTTTCACATCCGGCGGTACGGAGTCAGACAATTTGGCGCTGATAGGAGGTGCCATGGCAAACCGGAGAGCAGGCAATCATCTGATTACAACCCGTATAGAGCACCCTGCAGTGTTACAGACTATGAAATATTTGGAAAACCTGGGATTTCAGATAACTTATCTGCCGGTAGACCATAACGGTCTTATCTCTTTAGAGGATTTGCGTAAGAGCATCAGACCGGATACAATTCTGGTGTCTGTTATGCACACTAACAATGAAATCGGTGCATTGGAACCCATTGCGGAAATCGGGCAATTGCTTAAAAGTCTCAAGCCTAATGTACTGTTCCATGTGGATGCGGTTCAGGGATTTGGTAAGGCACGTATCTATCCCAAGAAAATGGGTATTGATTTGTTATCCGTCAGCGGACACAAAATTCACGGACCTAAGGGTGTTGGCTTTTTGTATATCAGTGACCGTGTAAAGATTCACAATATCAGTTACGGTGGCGGACAGCAGAAAAACCTGCGTTCCGGAACTGAAAACGTACCGGGTATTGCGGGGTTAGCGAAAGCAGCAGAAATAATGTATGCACATTTGGAAGAGGATGTGGATAAACTGTATGGTTTGAAGACGTACTTTGTGGATGGTTTAAAGCAATTACCGGACATCCGCATTAACGGGCTTACAGGCAGAAACAGTGCACCCCACATTATCAGCGTTTCTGTAAGAGGCGTCCGCAGTGAAGTGCTGTTGCATGCGTTGGAAGACAAAGGGATCTATGTATCCGCAGGAAGTGCATGTGCCGCCAATAAGCCACAGACAGAGGCTTCTTCTACGTTAAACGGTATTGGGTTGGAAAAAGAATTGGCAGGTTCTACCATCCGTTTCAGTATGTCGGTTTATACTACGAAAGAAGAATTGGACTATACATTAAAAGCAATGTATGATATGATTCCCATGTTGCGAAAATATACGAGAAGAGCGTAAAACCGCTCTTTAAGAAGCGTCACCCGGTGACAGAATAGAGGAGAGCTATGTTTAAAGCATTTTTGATAAAGTATGCCGAAATCGGTGTAAAAGGAAAGAACAGATATCTATTTGAGGACGCACTGGTAAACCAGATTAAATATGCACTGAAAAAGTGCGAAGGGGAATTTCAGGTGCGTAAAACCCAGGGACGTATCTATGTGGATGCACTGGGTGAATTTGACTTTGATGAAACGGTAGAACATTTAAAAAGAGTGTTCGGTATTTCCGGAATTTGTCCGGTAGTCTATGTGGAAGACGAAGGGTTTGAAAAACTTTGTGAGGATGTCATTTCCTATATTGATATGGTATATCCGGACAAAAATAAGACCTTTAAGGTCCAGTCCAGAAGAGCACGCAAAAATTATCCCAAGGATTCCATGACCATCAATATGGACCTTGGAGAAGCTGTGTTAAAAGCGTATCCTGAAATGCACGTAGATGTGCATAACCCGGATATTATGTTAAATGTAGAAGTCAGAGAAAAGATTTATATTTATTCCGAAACAATTCCGGGACCGGGTGGAATGCCTGTTGGTTCGGGTGGTAAGGCGATGCTGCTTTTATCCGGCGGTATCGACTCCCCGGTTGCCGGTTACATGATAGCGAAGAGAGGCGTGAAATTAGACGCAGTTTATTTTAATGCGCCTCCTTATACCAGCGAGAGGGCAAAACAGAAAGTAATTGATCTGGCAAGAATCGTTTCCAGATATACAGGGCCGATTTATCTGCACATTATCAATTTTACAGACATACAGCTTTACATTTATGAGAAATGTCCTCATGAAGAACTGACCATTATTATGCGTCGTTATATGATGCGTATTGCGGAACGCATTGCGAAAGAAACGGAATGCCTGGGGCTGGTAACCGGTGAAAGTATCGGACAGGTAGCATCCCAGACCATGCACAGCCTGATTGCGACCAATGAAGTCTGTGAACTGCCGGTATATCGTCCTTTGATTGGCTTTGATAAGCAGGAAATTGTGGAGGTATCTGAAAAAATCGATACCTACGAAACCTCTATTCTGCCTTACGAAGACTGCTGTACCATTTTTGTGGCAAAGCATCCTGTAACCAAGCCCAATCTGAAAGTCATCCGCCGCCACGAAGAAAACCTGGCAGAAAAAATAGACGAGATGGTAGAAGAAGCTATCCGCACCGATGAACTGATTATCGTAAGTGAATCCTAAAAGGTGAGGTTGTCCTAAAACAGCAGTCTGTCATATCCCTTACAAAAAGTTTCTTTGCAGACACGCTCGCGCTCGTACCAAACGCAGCGGTACTAAACTCAAATCATCTCTTCGAGATATTTTCATTAAGTGCCGGCGTTTGCTAAAGGTCTGCGCCAGAAAGCTTTTTGTAAGGGATATAACAACCTACTGTTTTAGGACAACCTCAGAGACGACAAAAAAAGAACACCGAGTACTTCCGGTGTTCTGCTTTTTCTCACTACGAAATGCAATTGTGATGATTAGATCAGGTAAGGCTTTAAAGCTTCCATTACATCATCAATATTGTCTTCTGCATGGATGTTTAAGTCGATAGGCTTGGATAAGTCTAAGCTGAAGATACCCATGATAGACTTTGCATCGATTACGTATCTGCCGGATACCAGGTCGAAGTCGTAATCGAACTTTGTAATATCATTAACAAAAGATTTAACTTTGTCAATGGAGTTTAAGGAAATCTGAACTGCTTTCATGTTAATTACCTCCTTTGATAATTCATACCCTCTGCACTCATATTAATGTGTTTGCGGGCAAAAGTCAATGATAAAACACGACAAAATTTGAAAGGAATACTATGAAAAGTGTAGCATTACGCAATCTGGGTTGCAAAGTGAACTCATATGAGTTGGACGTTATGCAACAAATGTTACAAGAAAAAGGCTACAATATTGTACCTTTTGATAATATAGCCGATATTTATATTGTGAATACCTGTTCCGTAACCAATATTGCGGACAGAAAAAGCAGACAGATGCTGCATCAGGCAAAAGCCAGAAATCCGGAAGCGGTTGTGGTGGCTGTGGGATGTTATGTACAGACCGGAACCCGGGAGGCTTTGGCAGATGCCTGTGTAGATTTGGCAATCGGCAATAACAAAAAGAAAGATACTGTAGAGATTTTAGAGGCATTTCTGACAGAAAGAGAAAAGCCGGGTAAAGAAAAGAAAAATGTAAAAACATTAAACGACACGAGTGTCATAGATATAAATGCAGGTTGTGATTACGAAGAAATGACCTTAAAACATACTGCGGAACATACCAGGGCGTATATCAAAATTCAGGACGGTTGTAACCAGTTTTGCTCCTATTGTATCATTCCCTACGCCAGAGGGCGTGTGCGCAGTCGTAAATGGGAAGATATTTACGCGGAAATAAAAGGGTTAGCGGAGAACGGATATCAGGAGATTGTATTGACGGGTATCCATATCAGCTCTTATGGAATCGATTTTGATGACGAGGCATGGGCAGCGGGAAAAAGTGAAGTTCGCGCCGGACAGATGGACCGGAGAGATTACAAAGGAAGCACCAAGCTGATAGATTTGCTGGAACGGATTCAGGATGTGGAAGGCATTTCCCGTATCCGTCTGGGATCGTTAGAACCCCGAATTGTAACGGAAGAAAATGCAAAAAGGCTGGCAGCAATACCCAAAGTATGCCCGCATTTTCACCTTTCTTTACAAAGTGGTTGTGATGCAACTTTAAAAAGAATGAATAGACATTATACAGCGGGTGAATACTTAGAGTGTGTAAACAGACTGCGCAAGGTTTATGATAATCCCGCAGTTACCACGGATGTGATAGTGGGATTTCCTGGTGAGACAGAGGAAGAATTTGAAGAAACTTATGCATTTTTGGAGAAAGTAAATCTATATGAAATGCACATATTCAAGTATTCCAAGAGAAAAGGTACCCGCGCTGCCGTGATGCCGGAACAGATATCCGGAACGGTACAAACAGAGAGAAGTAACCGGTTGCAGGAACTGGAAAAGAAACAGTCTAACGCTTTCCGCCGGTCGTACATAGGGAAAGAAGAGGAAGTACTGTTTGAAGAGAAAAAGACCATAGACGGTAAGAACTATATGCTGGGACATACCACCACTTACCTAAAGGTGGCAAAACAGACTGATGAAAACTTATCCAATTGTATTTTGCGCGGAAGGATAAATGGATTTTTACAGGACGGAATATTATGGTTGGAATAAATGCATAAAGATTTCGTGCAGCAGGTTGAATTTTCTGAAAAGATAAGGTAAGATAGACTATGTATATAGAAATTTATACCAGTGGGATATATGCATTAGAAATGGGGAGTGAGTCATTATGCAGGACTTAGGAAATACACAATATTTTAAAGTACAGACAGAACCCGAAACCGGTGTGAAAGTGGTTTTATCTACAGTGTACGAAGCATTAACGGAAAAAGGTTACAATCCGGTGAATCAGATTGTAGGATATATCATGAGTGGCGACCCTACGTATATTACCAGTCATAAAAATGCCAGAAGTCTGATTATGAAAGTAGAGAGAGATGAACTGGTGGAAGAGTTGCTGACCGAATATATCCGCAACAATCATTGGAAATAGGCCGCCGGATAAAGTACCGGCAGAGAATACCGCGTAAGCGGCAATAAGGAGAAATACATGCGAATCATGGGACTGGACTTCGGCTCCAAGACAGTGGGTGTGGCAATCAGCGATGCTTTGCTGATGACTGCCCAGGGAATCGAAATTATCCGCCGTAAGGAAGAAAACAAATTGCGCCAGACGCTGGCACGTATAGAAGAATTAATCGTAGAATACGAAGTGGAAGAAATTGTATTAGGGTTACCTAAACATATGAACAATACTGAAGGGGAAAGAGTTGCCCTTACAATGGAGTTTAAGGATAAACTGGAAAGAAGAACCGGTCTGCCTGTCGCACTTTGGGACGAGCGACTGACAACCGTGGCAGCAGATAAGGCAATGATGGAAGCCGGTATCCGCAGGGAAGAACGGAAGGAACATGTAGACAGAATTGCAGCCTGCTTTATTTTACAGGGATATCTGGACAGACGGAGCAATCAATTATAATTGGCAGACAAGGTTACATGTGAAAAAACTGACGGTATGAAGTGGCGCATAGGCGCCTAAGAGGAAGAAAAAGTGGAAAAAATCGTATTTAGCCCCGAAGAGAATGGGGAAGCAGTAGAATTTTATGTATTGGAGCAGACCATGATTGGCGGCACCAATTACATTTTAGTAACAGATGTAGAAGACGGAGATGGAGATGCCCTGATTTTAAAGGATATTTCCAAAGACGGTGAAGAGGAAAGCGTATATATCATTGTAGAAGAGGACGAGGAACTGGACGCAGTGGCGCAGGTGTTCCAAAGCATGATGGATGATATTACTCTGGAATCCTAAACCGCTCGTTTGGTTGGAGGTAATTTGATTGAAGAAAAAAGATAATAGTAATGCATCCAAGTTAAAAATAATCCCTTTGGGAGGCTTGGAGCAGATTGGAATGAACATTACTGCCTTTGAATATGAAGACAGTATTGTTGTTGTGGACTGCGGTCTGGCCTTTCCGGCAGATGATATGCTGGGAATTGATTTGGTGATTCCTGATGTCACTTATCTGGAAGAAAACCTGGACAAGGTGAAAGGGTTTGTGATTACCCACGGTCATGAAGATCACATCGGTGCACTGGCTTATGTATTGCGCCGTGTCAATGTGCCTGTATATGCGACCAAGCTGACTATGGGCATTATTGAAAACAAGTTAAAAGAACATAATATGGAAAAATCAACCAAGCGCAAGGTTGTAAAATTCGGACAGTCCATTAATTTAGGACAGTTGCGCATAGAATTTATTAAAACCAATCACAGTATTGTGGATGCGGCTGCACTGGCAATTTATTCCCCTGCCGGCATTGTGGTACACACAGGCGACTTTAAGGTAGATTACACCCCCGTTTTTGGGGATGCCATTGATTTGCAGCGTTTTGCGGAAATCGGTAAAAAGGGCGTACTGGCCCTGATGTGCGATTCCACCAATGCAGAACGTCCCGGCTTTACCCAGTCTGAAAAAACAGTGGGTAAAACCTTTGATACATTATTTGCAGACCACAAGAATACCCGTATTTTTGTAGCAACTTTTGCGTCCAATGTGGACCGTGTACAGCAGATTATCAATACGGCTTATAAATTTGGTAGAAAAGTAGTGGTGGAAGGCCGCAGTATGGTAAACATTATTGAAACGGCTTCCAATCTGGGATATTTAAGTATCCCGGACCAGACTTTAATAGAAGTAGACCAGTTAAAGAATTATCCCCCTGAACAGCAGGTTATTATTACCACCGGCAGCCAGGGCGAGAGTATGGCTGCTTTATCCCGTATGGCGTCAAATATGCATAAAAAGATTACCATAGGCCCCGGGGATACCGTAATCTTTTCTTCCAGCCCGATTCCGGGAAATGAAAAGGCAGTCACCAGGGTTATTAATGAACTTTTCCGTAAGGGTGCAGACGTTATTTTCCAGGATACCCATGTGTCCGGGCATGCCTGTCAGGAAGAAATTAAATTGATTTATACTTTGGTAAAACCCAAATATGCAGTTCCCGTGCATGGGGAGTACAAGCACTTACGTGCACAGGCAAAGATAGCGGAAGGATTGGGCATAGATAAAGAAAATATTTTTATTCTGTCCTCCGGCGATGTGCTGGAACTTTCTGAAGAAAGTGCAGTTGTAACAGGAAAAGTACCTGTGGGCTCTATTCTTGTAGACGGTTTAGGTGTTGGAGATGTAGGAAATGTAGTACTGCGCGACAGACAGCATCTGGGAGAAGACGGTATCCTGATTGTGGTTATGGCAATGGAGAAAAGCTGTAATTACCTGGTATCCGGACCGGAAATCGTATCCCGCGGATTCGTATATGTAAAAGAATCCGATGAGTTGATGGATGAAGCAAGACAGGTCGTAGAGGATACGGTACAGGATTTGCTGGACAGAGGCATCGGTGACTGGGGTAAAATTAAGGCGGCTACCAAGGATGCACTTTCTGAATATGTCTGGAAAAAGACAAAGCGCCGCCCTATGATTATGCCAATCATTATGGAAGTTTAAAACAAAATAAATGAAAATGCCGCAGGGCAGAAAAGAGAGGCTTTATGGAAGCGTTAGACAGCGCAGTTGCAGCATTGATTTCAGAAATAAAGAATACGGATAAATATCGCCGTTATCAGATGGAAAAAGAAAAAGTTAACCGTTTTCCGGAACTGAAACAGCAGATTGATATTTTTCGACAGAGAACTTTTGAATTACAGAATATGCCCAGTAATGAAGATTTGTTTTACAAAATGGAAGCATTTGACAGAGAATACGAACAGTTTTTGGAAAATCCCATTGTAGCAGATTTTCTGGCAGCAGAGTTGGATTTGTGCCGTATGATGCAGGATGTAACCGGCAGATTAACGGATGCATTGGATTTTGAATAGTGTACCGGCTGGTAGTGTGCGGTACGGAAGGGTATGGTTATTGCGTATGAATACCAAACAGATGATTACAGCAGTTGGGGGAATGTTGCTCAAGGTGCTGGTAGCAATTTTAGTAATAGTAGGTGTATATAAGGGTGCCACCATAGGGTATGAGTATGGGTACCGCATTTTTCAGGAACCGGCGATGACGGAAAGCCCCGGAGTGGATATTCAGGTAGATATCACCATGGGAAAAACCGCACTGGAAATCGGTGAGGTGCTGGAACAACACGGTTTGGTGCGCGACAAATATATTTTTTACGTGCAGAATCTTTTGTCCAATTACAAGGATGAATTACAGCCCGGTTCTTATGTTCTCAATACATCCATGACGGCACAGGAAATGATGGAAATCATGTCAGCAGATGATGATACCGAAGAATAAACAAAAACAGGAAGCGTAATATGATAACAGATGATAGAATGATTGCCTTTATTAACTCGTTTGATAAAGGCAATACGCCTTTTTTAAACCAAATAGAAAAAGAAGCGAAAGCGGATGAAGTACCTATTATCCGTACCCAGACCCAGAGCCTTTTGCGGTTTCTTTTAGCGGCACATAAACCCATGCGTATATTGGAAGTAGGAACTGCGGTTGGCTTTTCTGCGTTACTTATGAGTGAATATGCGCCGGAAGGTGCCCACATTACCACAATTGAAAAATATGAAAAGCGGATACCCATAGCCAGAGACAATTTTAAAAGAGGCGGCAAAGAAGAGACCATTACTTTGCTGGAAGGCGATGCGGCAGATATTTTAAGAGAGTTAGAGGGATCTTATGATTTCATTTTTATGGATGCGGCAAAAGGCCAGTATATCCACTTTATGCCTGATGCCATCCGCCTGCTTGCAAAAGGCGGCCTGTTGGTATCTGACAATGTATTACAGGATGGAGATGTATTAGAGTCCCGCTTTGCGGTTACCCGCAGAAACCGTACCATCCACGCCCGCATGCGGGAGTACCTGTACGAACTTACCCATCATCCGGAACTGGAAACGGTAATCTTACAGACCGGAGACGGTGTGGCTTTAAGTGTGAAGAAGTAACATGCGGGAAGTTTGTAAGAGAGATTGATTGTGGGGGAAGGACTCATGCACAGCATCTGTAAATATTTTCCTTCCAAGACACGTTCTCACTCCATGAAAAGCGTAGCGGTACATAGGGCCGCAAAGTGCTTAAAAGCACTTTGTACGCAGCCCAAATACCGACGCTTTACAAGGGTCTTGTCAGGAAGATATTTGCAGTTACTGCGCATGAGCCCATTTCCCCCACAAACAATCACCCTTACAAACTTTCCATATGTTTAGGAGGAAATATATGAAAAAACCAGAACTTTTGATTCCGGCCAGTAGTCTGGAAGTTTTAAAAACCGCGGTACGCTTCGGCGCAGATGCGGTATATATCGGTGGCGAAGCCTTCGGGCTCCGCGCAAAGGCTAAAAACTTTTCTATGGAAGAAATGGCAGAGGGCATTGCTTTTGCACATAAGTATGGAGTAAAAGTATTTGTGACTGCTAATATTCTGGCTCATAATTACGATTTGGATGGTGCCCGCAGATATTTTGAAGAGCTGGTCAATATGAAGCCGGATGCGCCGGATGCACTGATTATATCTGACCCGGGTATGTACAGTATTGCAAAAGAAGTCTGCCCGCAGATAGAGCGTCATATTTCTACCCAGGCAAACAATACCAATTACCTGACTTACCGGTTCTGGTGGGAGCAGGGGGCGAAACGTGTGGTTTCTGCCAGGGAATTGTCTTTGCGTGAAATTGCAGAAATCAGAAAGCATATACCGGAAGAGATGGAAATAGAAAGCTTTATCCACGGAGCCATGTGTATTTCCTACTCCGGCAGATGCCTGTTGAGCAATTATTTTACCGGCCGTGATGCCAATAAAGGTGCCTGTACCCATCCCTGCCGCTGGAAGTATGCGGTAGTAGAGGAGAAGCGTCCCGGTGAGTATCTGCCTGTTTATGAAAACGAGAGAGGTACTTATATCTTCAATTCCAAGGACCTCTGTATGATAGAATATATTCCTGAAATGATAGAAGCAGGCATTGACAGCTTTAAAATCGAAGGGCGTATGAAGACTGCCCTGTATGTGGCAACCGTTGCAAGAACTTACAGAAAAGCCATTGATGACTATCTGGAATCTGAGGAAAAATATCGTGCCAATATGGACTGGTACAGAGCAGAAATTGCAAAATGTACGTACCGGCAATTTACAACAGGTTTCTATTTCGGAAAAACTGATGAAAACACACAGATTTACGATAATAATACTTATGTAAACGAATATATCTATTTAGGCATTGTGGAAGAAATTAAAAAAGATACCCGGCTGGTCCGCATTGAGCAGCGCAACAAATTCTGCGTGGGGGATACCATCGAAATCATGAAACCCTCCGGTGAAAATGTGCCCACCACTGTAGAGGCTATGTATAACGAAGCCGGTGAACCGGTTGAAAGCTGCCCACACTCCAAACAGCTTATCTGGTTGAAATTATCAGAAACACCCGAGCAGTATGATTTGCTGAGAGTACAAAATACAGCGGAGCAAAAGTAAAATAAAGAAATGACAGAGGATAGCGGGAGAATAAAAATAGTCGTTGACCGATATCGGGCTGATATTGTACAATGTCAAAATAAGAAACTTTCGGAAGCAGAAAGGAAGTATACCAGATGAACGAGGTATTAAATGTAGAAGAGATTTTTGCCGGTAAGGTGTTTAACCTGGGCAGAATGAAAGAGAGATTACCTAAGAGTACATACAAAGAAGTCGTTAAGGTAATGGATCAGGGCGGAGAACTGTCTTTGGCAACTGCGGACGTAGTGGCAAAGGCGATGAAGGACTGGGCCGTAGAAAACGGTGCCACTCACTATACTCACTGGTTCCAACCACTGACCGGTATTACAGCGGAAAAGCATGATGCATTCGTTACCCATCCTGATGAAGATGGAAAAATGCTCATGGAATTTTCCGGGAAAGAATTGATTAAAGGAGAACCGGACGCATCTTCTTTCCCATCCGGCGGACTTCGTGCAACTTTCGAAGCCAGAGGATATACAGCATGGGACATTACTTCTCCTGCATTTATTAAAGAAGCTGCAACAGGACCAATCCTTTGTATCCCAACAGCATTCTGTTCTTATACCGGTGAAGCTTTGGATAAGAAGACACCACTTCTTCGTTCCATGGAAGCATTAAGTGAACAGGCTTTAAGAATTGTACATCTTTTTGGAAATAAAGAAGCGACTAAGGTTATTGCTTCCGTAGGAGCGGAACAGGAATATTTCTTGGTAGACCAGAAAAAAGCATTGCTTCGTGAAGATTTAATTTTCTCCGGAAGAACATTATTCGGAGCTCCTGCGCCTA
>JAZNNL010000029.1:0-24997 GCA_045580245.1 Lachnospiraceae bacterium | reverse complement strand
TTATTATTCTCTGTTTCCTTTTAAACTTTCCACCATATCTACTTTAGATACTTTCCGCCTTAACAGAAGCAAAGAACCAAAGTAACTGATACACAAAAGAATCACTGTGTATACAAAACTTTTCGGTGCAATATATGCCTTAGGCAGCGCTCCGATATAATCAGCCAGAAAAACCATAAACCAGTTGACGGAAGCAAAGACCAACGGAATGCTGCAAAGAAAACCTATGGGCAATAAGATATGATTTACTCTCAAAACAATTTGATTTATCATCTTATCTTTATATCCCAATACTTTTAACATGGAAATATTTGCTCTGTTTTCTGACACCAGCATATTCACCGCAATATAGATGGATGCCACACAAATAATTGCCCCCATCCCTATCAGAAAATATATCATTACATCCATTTGATTTGACATGTTCTGAAATTGTTCCTTAGCATCGGCCTTTTTAATCGTCTGACTGACACTGTCTTCCGGTATATCCAGCACCACATCACTCATAATGACATTACTAAGCGTTGCATCCATTCCCAAAATCCGGGCAACATTTTCTCTGTTACTGAATATTGCATTCTGCATATCATTGTCTATAATTCCGGCCACCGAAATTTCCAATTCTTCCATGGTTAAAGGATTCCTGATTGTGAATACGTCCCCGGTTTCTAAATTTTGTAACATTGCCATTACACCGGTTATATAATAGCCATCCTTAAGAGCGATATTTTTCCCTGCAGTATCTTTTATATCCAAATAAGGATTCTCATCGGTTGTTCCGATAATACTAAACTGGTCTCCCGCCTCACTTTCCATTGTGGACATAATAACCGGCTCACCACCGTATTCATTTCCGTCAACCAGTTTGTTTAATACATACTGGTATTCAAAGCTACCCATTTCATCTATCATATTATTCTTGGTATTGTCCATGGTGTCCAGGAAACTATAACCCAAAAGTGCTATATAGCTTCCCAGGAAAATTCCCAGAAATACCACAAATGTTCTGGAAGGATTCCCGATTAACGAACGGAGTGCATATTTCACACGGAAAGATATCTTATTTTTTACCAATATGTTTTTGAAATTCTTTTCTCCCTGCTCTGCATTACCGTTTAAAAGAAGAACCGTATCTTTTTTTAACAATTTATTTACCGAACGCATCGCTGCAATCACATACATTAACGTGGGAACGATAATTCCTAATGCGGCTGCCACCGGTTCCATTTTACACACGATACGCATCGGTTCATAATCTGCCAGACATATTTCCCCAAAAGGCTGTGCAAATATCATAGTAAGAAGCGTCGCTATGATTCCGCCGCATACCCCCGGAATCATGGCAAACCCCGCATAATGAAACATTAATTTACTTTTTTTATAACCAAGGGCTGTTAAAGTTCCGAGCAATTTCTGCTCTGATTTCACTTTTCGATTAATTACTATACTTACCAGAACCACCACAATCAATGGCATCACAATCAAAATAATGTACGATATGGTAATAAACATCTCCGCCTGCATTTTTACCATATCAATACGCATGTTTTCCTGCGCAGATATGTATGTTCTCATATAATAAGTATCATTTACTTCTTTTCGAAATTCTGCCTGATTGTCCTTTTCATAGCAAACCAGATACATGCAATTCTCTCCACCGAGGTTTTCATACTCCTCATCTGTTACATACGCCAAAAAGAATGTCGTAACATTTTTATAAGAATCGCTTTCGTTCTGAAGCATATATAAATAATCAGGTCTCTGGAAGAAGCCGGTTATCGTATATTCCTTCTCTCCTATTGTAATCCGGTCTCCTAATTCTATTTTATTAAAGACTGCATATCCTTCCGAAATAATGACTTCGTCATTTTTTTCTACATCCCTGCCTTCCGTGATACTGTAAAGATCTATCTTATCCGTTTTACAAAATAATCTGGCAGTCACACCGTCTGTTTCAACATTGCTATAATACTGGGGTTCTAAACTCACTGCATATTCGCTTTCCAGTTCAACGATTGCCTCTTTGGGAATTTCAAGGTATGTTGTAAAATTAGCATCTTCTACATTTTGTGAAACAAAGAATTCATCACCAAATACCCAAATCGCTTTTCCTGCAATATTCATTACAAAAAACAAAACCAATGTCATAATGGTTAATGCAGTGGCTGAAACATAAAAAGACAGATTCTTTTTTATGCTACGCATGTATCTTTTATTCAGCTTCATACCCATCCCTCCCTTAGAGTTCTAATTCAGCAGCAGATTTTTTATTTGTATTGATCCGGTTTTCCTTTGCCTTACCGTCTTTAATATAAATGACTCTGTCTGCCATTTCTGCAATTGCCTCATTATGCGTGATAATTACGGTTGTAGTCTTATATAATTTATTAATCTTTTCTATGAATTCCAAAACAGATTTGGAAGATTTGGTATCCAAAGCACCTGTTAATTCATCACACAGTAACAATTTCGGATTCTTGATAATGGCTCTGGCAATTGCCACACGTTGTTGTTGTCCTCCGGAAAGCTCTTTGGGGAAACGATAACGATATTTAGCCATTCCCATAGCCTCTAACACTTCATCAATATCCAAGGGATTTTCTGAAATATCCGATACAACCTCAATATTTTCCATAACAGTCAAATCCGGAATCAAATTATAAAACTGAAAAACAAATCCTACATCTTCTTTACGATAATCGGTAAGCATATTGTTTTTGTAGCCCGTCAGATTTCTGTTTCCAATAATGATTTCACCCTCGTCCAAATGATCCAATCCTCCCAGCATATTAAGCAACGTGGACTTACCCGAGCCGGAAGGACCTAAAATAACGCATATCTCTCCTTTTTCAATTTCCAGACTAAGATGGTCCAGTGCATAAACAAGAGATTCTCCTTCCCCATATTTTTTGGTTGCGTTTTTCAAAGTAATGAACATCTTTCTCTCCTCCTTTTTTGTAATAAAAAAACCCAAGTACAGCATCAAAACTATACTTGGGTACACATATCATTATATACGGACTCCATGCATAGTTTAAGCTATACATGAGTCTCGCAATTTAAAACAAGCCAGACCAAATGGTCAGTATGTTGACTTGCTACGGTATACGCTTGCTACTCCCTCATGGGAATTTTTTCACATTATTTCACACGAAATGATATTTGTCAACCTTTTTTTTAAATTCACCATCATTCCACCTTCATTCCGTTACATTTTTACAACTGATCAGAATATGGCAGGGCGCAAAAATGAGTGCAGCAATCATAAGCGGTACATATCGGCTCGTTATACCGCTAAGAAGAAAAATAACTGAAGGAATCACGGATAATGCCAGTGCCCTAAACATCGTGTTTTTGCGAAAACAAATCATCCATATAAACCAGTAAGCCAAAATCAAACAGGAATTCACTATCAGATATAAAACAAATGTCCCCCCGGAAGGAAACCCGAATTCCACACCCGGAATCAAAAATATCATAAATCCCATACAGCCAAACCTTCCGATTTGTTCTAAAACTTCTATTATTTTGTTATGCCAATGATTCGCAAATCCTTCTTTCCCATTTAAACGACTCATTCTAATTGCATAAATAATGTTTGGGATCAAAATTAACACCACAAATAGCAGTCCAAATATATTGATAAAAGTCATTTTGCCCTCCTGCGCTTCCACAATTTTATCACCATTATATAAAACATTTTGCTTTCTGTCCATATTACACTTGTTATGAAAAAGACAGCTACTTCACATAACAAAATTGACCAATTCAGTTTTTTTGCAATTTGGGTTGCAATACCCGTTTTTCCGAAAATACGGAAACGATGTCGATTTTTGGCGGTTTTCAAAAAGAAATCCCCAATTTCCACATAGTTATCCACATATACACAGGTGTCATTTCCCCTTGATTTAGACGTCAAACTTGCAAAAATAGATGTCATTTTGTAACCATAACCGGTGTTTTGGTACTTTGTTTTCAGTTACATAATATTTTAACCTCACAACATTTTATGTAAACTACTTCATAAAAAAAGAAGAAAGAATGTACCGGTACACTCTTTCTTCTTTTTTTATAACCATTCATTCCAAAAACGCTCTATCCTTTGGGCAATTGTATCCACAGATACCACCTCAAAATTACTCCATTCTCTGGGAAAAAGTTTTTGATAGCTATTCTGTAAGAACCGTTCATCCAACAGTGCAATTACTCCCACATCTTCTGCCGTTCTGATGACACGACCTGCGGCCTGCAGTACCTTATTCATGCCAGGAAAGCGGTACGCATAGTCAAAACCGTTCTCTCCCTGTGCATCGAAATACTGCTTTAACAGTTCTCTCTCCCAGCATACCTGCGGCAAACCGGTTCCTACCACAATTACACCTATCAGACTATCGCGTTTCAAATCAATTCCTTCGCTAAAAATACCGCCCATCACACAGAATCCTACCAGTTTTCTGTCCCGTTGTTCCTCCTCGATTTCAATCTCCATTTGAATGCCGGAAAAATCACAGGCTTCGTTTCCTTCAAATCTTGCCAAAAAAGCTTCCCTGGCTTCTTCATCCATATATCCGTCCTGCACTATACATTCTGTTTCTTCATCCCCGAAATACTCACAGAAATATGCATACACTTCCGAAAGAAACGAATAAGAAGGAAAAAACACCATGTAATTTCCATGCCTGTTCCGTATAATCTCGTATAAATAACGGGCGATATTGTAATATTCTTCCTCTGAACGTCTGGTATATTTACTGGTTACGTCTTTACTGAGGTATAATGCTCTTTTCTCCGGGTTAAATATTGATTTTGCATATACTTCATAGTCCTCAGGTGTTCCGCCTAAAAGCTTTTTATAATACTGAATCGGCAGCAGAGTCGCAGAAAACAAGATGGTGCTTCTGCTCCTTTCCATACATTCCTGCAAGTTGACAGAAGGATTTACACAAAATAATTTTACAATAAAACTACCGTCATCCATCATTTGGGAATACATGACATAATTGTCATCTACCCTCTCATAAATGTCCAGAAAATGCGCTACTTCAAAGAAAAAGTCCAATATATTTTGTCTGACCGGACTGTCATCATTCTCGTCAAGATACTCATCCATCAAATCATACAATCGCATCAGAGGGTTCATCAGTGCATCGATACTGTCTAAAATTTCATAATCCTCACACTCTCTTTTGTAAGCCAACAGTACTTTGTTACACTTTTCTAACATCCGTTCCAGTTTAGGAGCAAAATCCCTGATACGTCCAAAATGCCCCCGGGGTCTTTTGGTTTCAACAGACAATTCCTGACTTGCCTCTGCTTCCTCCAATACCGTGCCACTTTGAATCTCTGCGGGCAATGAAAGATTCATCTGCGCTTCACTGATTAGCTTCTTTAATTGCAAAAAATCCTCCTTACACAGTGCAGCACTGTACATTTCCCTGCCACGTTCCAACAGATTATGAGCTTCGTCCACTAAAAAAATGTAGCTGCCCTGCACACTTTCACCAAAAAATCTCTTCAGATAAACATGGGGATCAAAAACATAGTTGTAGTCCCCAATCACTGCATCTGCAAACAGACTCATGTCCAGACAAAACTCAAAGGGACATACATTATGTTTATGTGCATAAGCCTCTATCACTTCTCTGGTAAAGCTTTCTTCATGCAAAAGCAAATCATATACCGCATCATTGATTCTGTCATAATGTCCTTTTGCATAAGGACAATATTCCGGATTACACTCTGTCTCCTCCATGAAACATATTTTATCCTTGGCAGTCAGTATCACACTTTTAAACTGAAGCCCTCTCTCCCTAAGAAGGCTGAACGTATTTTCCGCAACCGTACGGGTAATGGTTTTTGCTGTCAGA
Organism: Lachnospiraceae bacterium; assembly: GCA_045580245.1. GTDB lineage: Bacteria > Bacillota > Clostridia > Lachnospirales > Lachnospiraceae > Acetatifactor. The sequence goes on along the minus strand of JAZNNL010000029.1, from coordinate 19,130 downwards.
TAGAATATCTTGTCAGCCAGCCCTGCTCCCACAGCTTTCACGGAAGGAAATACTGTTGAAATCGTCTTTCCGACACCTGTAGGTGCCTCAATAAAAAGCTTCTTTTTATGATAAATCGTCTGATATACATAAGTCGCCAGTTCCTTTTGCCCTTCCCTGTATGCGAAAGGGAACTGCAACGCTTCTATGGAAGTTTTACGCTTATGCTTCCATTCGCACTCGTAATCTGCCCACTTTTTGTACTTTACTAACAGATCATCAAACCATTCCTGCAAATCCTGTTTCGTGTACGTTTCATGAAAATACTTTATTTCCTCTGTTTCTACATTACAGTAAGTCATCCTGACATTCATGAACGGCTCATCATTTTGCAAAGCATAAATGGCTGCATATACTCTTGCCTGTGCCAAATGTACTGCCACCGGTTCTTTTATCTTATTGACATCCTTCCAGGTTGTCTTTATCTCATCTATGGTCATACTGCCGTCGGCCCCCGTAATCAGCCCGTCGGCCCGTCCCTCAATGCAGATACTGTAATCATCGGTTTCCCAAATATGCTTTAAAAAGTATTCCGGCTGATATTCATCGCCCATACGGTTTTGAATCAAACGGTGGATTCTGCTGCCTTCCTGCATGGCATTTTCAGAGGCACCGGTTCTTCTGTTATCAATATCGCCGCTTCGTAAAACAAATTCCACTAAATTTCTTACGGATATCCGGATTTCCATCTTACTTTCCATGCTTACGTCCTTTCAAAACAAAAACTCCCTATTAAGATAGTACGCTATCTCAAACAGGGAGTCAATTTGTTTACATGATTGATGCAACTAGCAGGCAATGGCACATCTCTTCAGTAATTCTTCAAATTCTTCGTTGTAGCCGTTATAGTAGACAGTCAACACTTTTGTAAAATCCAGTCCAAATACACCCAAAAATGACTTTGCATCTACCCGGTATCTGTTATATGCAATATCAATATCAAAATCGCATCTGGTAGCCACTGCCACAAAATGTTCCACTTCTGTATGAGATAATTTAATTTTTCTTTCCATGTCGCTCGCCTTCCTTTCAAAACCTAGCTTGCTATAATTACCAAAGTCACAAAAAAATCCCTAAATATAGGCATTTCCCTTTATGATGATTTGATTATACTCGTTTTATTCCAAAAGTAAAGCACTTTTTGAAGCCACATTTCGACATCATTTTTGGATAATTTTTCTATATCGACCTTTTTTTAACAGTTTGTGCAACAACCTACAATATAGCGGTCTCTCTTTGTTATTTTTGCACAACATTTAGTGAAACACAGAAAAAAACGCCGTAAAAATTTTGTTTACTTTTATAAAAACTCCACCATATAAGGACGGAAGCGCAATGGTAACATATTCTGCTGTAATTTCAGATTTTTGCGACTTTCAATACTAATACTATGACAAAAACTTCTAAACAGTTCCGAATAATACTCTTCCGCCGCAGAGCTCTCTATTTCTCTGTCTTTTTCTCCTTTTTCTGCAAAACCCTTCATCAAAAACCATTCTTTTCCTGCAGGATGTACCGCATATATTTCTCTGGATTCATCAAATATCAGAAAATTTTCCATTGGTAGTCTGTCCGCAAAATGTGCCGCCACCATTGGCAATATGCCGGCTTTGGGGGCAATCACCGCATAAAGCATTCCGTTTTCCAATTCTGCAAACCTTAAAAATTCCCGCATACGATGCATTTCATTCCATGCACGACGACTCAATTCCACAACAGTCCGTACATTATCATCTGTCATATGATCCAAAAGACCACCCTTTCTTTTCCGAGAAAGCCCCCTCACAACCGTTTTATATACGGCGTTTGCCTTCCTATTATCTTCGGTGGCCAGTGCCATCCACAAATTGCTATACTCTTCTTTTGAAAAGCAGCGTTTCAAAGTACGCATTACCTTTTGTGCCTTTTCCTTATCCGGACGTATTTCCCGGTAAACGGAGAACAACCTGAAGTTTTCTGTCTCACCAATTTGTAAAGAAATTTGTTCATGGGGTATCCGCAATACATATGCTTCATATATGGCAGTAAAAATCCCTTCCGGACTGTCTTCACATATCAGAATTATATTTTCATCCGAAATCTGATTCATAGAATACTCCTTTCTAAGCAGCTCTTTACATCTGCCCAAACAAAACCTTTCCGCCATCAGATACAGTAGGTTGTATGTAGGGCATGGTATCATCAAACAGGGATAATTGACGGTATGTCATCCCATCCTCCCCCAGTTCTCTTTTCACCTTGGCATCTGCGGTTAAATTTCGCACAATATAATCTTCTTCCAACTTGGTGTTATACATCATCCTGCCGTTACAGGTAATAAAATAGAGTGCTCTTTTCAAAACAACACCCATTTTCTTTAAGGCAGCAAAATCCAAGCCGGCACTGCGTCTGGCTTTCACAATACGCTGTGCGCTTTTTACCCCAATTCCCGGTACCCGCAATATCATCTCATAGGGAGCTTTGTTGATTTCTACGGGAAACTGTTCCAAATGTCTGACTGCCCAATCCTCTTTGGGGTCTAACATAACATTAAAGTACGGACGTTCTTCACTCAACAATTCCTGTGCCCGAAATCCATAAAACCGGAGAAGCCAATCTGCCTGATACAGTCTGTGCTCCCGCAACAAGGGTGGTCCCCCCGGGATAGCAGGCAGTGCTTTATCCTCGTTTACTTTGACGAAAGCAGAATAAAACACCCGCTTAAGTGCAAATTTTTCATACAGACTTTCTGCCACATTTATAATCTGATAATCGCTTTCCGGTGTTGCACCGATAATCATCTGGGTAGACTGTCCCCCTTCCACAAACCGGGGGGCATTACGATACAACATGATTTCATTTTTATTCTCTGCGATACCGTTCTGTATCTGCCGCATGGGCGCCAATATTGTTTTACGGTGTTTGTTGGGAGCCAGGTTTTTTAGCCCCTCGGCTGTAGGCAGTTCCAGATTTACACTCATTCTGTCAGCCAGATATCCTGTCAGCTGAATCAGGCGCGGATCAGCTCCCGGAATAGCCTTTATATGTACATAACCGTTAAAACGGTATTTGTTGCGCAAAAGGAAAACCGTCTGGTAAATCAGTTCCATGGTATAGTTGGGATTTCCGATAATACCGGAACTTAAAAACAATCCTTCGATATAATTACGACGATAAAACTGCATCGTCAGCTCACATACCTCTTCGGGGGTAAAGGTCGCACGGGGGATATCATTGCTCTTACGGTTCAGACAATACTTGCAATCATAAATACATTCATTGGTAAATAATATCTTCAAAAGAGAAATACATCTGCCATCCGCACTGAAGCTGTGACAAATGCCGCAGGCCTTGCAATTTCCCCTATCCCTGCCATTACCTTTTCGTTCTACGCCGCTGGAGGTACAAGCCACATCATACTTGGCAGCATCACTTAAAATCTGCAGTTTATCCATCATAGTCATCTCTTCTGAAACCAGATATTCCATCTCACGCCTCACAAACATTTGTTCTGTTTTTATATTACTACAACGTTTATTGATTTGCAAGCATTTTTAGAACATTTGTTCTCTTTTTATATTCATAAAAAAAACACTTGCAAACATGCCCAAAAAGCGGTTAAATAGAATAGATATTGTTATATCCATTAAGAAAGGGAGATACCACAATGAGCGAAATATTTATACCTGAAGGGTACCGTTCAGAATTGAATCTCTATGATACCCAGATTGCCATTAAAACCGTAAAGGACTTTTTCCAGACCCTGCTTGCTGAAAGATTACACCTGTTACGCGTGTCTGCACCTTTGTTTGTAGACCCTGCATCCGGTCTGAATGATAATTTAAACGGATTTGAACGTCCTGTCACTTTTGACATTCTGGAACAAAACGGAAGAAACGCAGAAATCGTACATTCTTTGGCAAAATGGAAGCGCTACGCCCTCAAGAAATACGGCTTTCACGTAGGTGAGGGGCTCTACACTGACATGAGTGCCATCAGACGTGACGAAAATGTCGATAACATACATTCCATCTATGTAGACCAGTGGGACTGGGAAAAAATCATTGAAAAAGAAGACCGTAATCTGGATACCTTAAAAGAGGTTGTCAGAAATGTATACAAAGTACTTCGCAAGACAGAAAAATATATGTCCATCCATTATGATTACATTGAAGAAATCTTACCGCACGATATTTTCTTTGTAACCTCACAGGAACTGGAAGACATGTTCCCGGATTATACACCGAAAGAACGTGAATACTACATAGCAAAGGCCAAAGGTGCTGTCTGCATTATGCAGATTGGTGATACTTTGGAATCCGGTGAGCGTCATGACGGACGCGCCCCGGACTATGATGACTGGGCATTAAACGCCGATATTATTGTATATTACCCGGTATTGGATATTGCATTGGAATTATCCTCCATGGGTATCCGCGTTGACAAGGAAGCCCTCTTAAAGCAGCTGGAAAAAGCCGGTTGTCCGGAGCGTGCAGAGTTAGATTTCCAGAAATCTGTGATTAACGGTGACCTTCCTTTTACCATCGGTGGAGGTATCGGTCAGTCCCGTATTTGTATGTTCTTCTTAAGAAAGGCACATATCGGTGAAGTACAGTGTTCCCTGTGGCCCGACGACACCATGGAAGAAGCCAAAAGAAGAGGCATCGAATTATTATAAGGAATAAATAAAGGTTCTGTTCATTTTACGGTTGCACCAACAGACTGTTGTGCGTTTCCGCAAAAATGACACAGAACCTTTTTGTTTGGCATAAAAGAAAAACATGTCCCAAAATTCCTATACTATTTTCCGGATCCCCGGTATCTTTTTGAACAATGCCACTATGCTCCCGGTAAGTACAACCGTACAGAGTAAAACCATGGGAATTTCTAATAACGGCATCTTCCACAAACGGTCAAATCCCCAGGCTAAAAATAAATTTAAAACGATAGGATGTAACAGATAAATTCCCAGCGTCAGACCGGACATATATTTTATAACACATGTAATCTTTTCTTTGCTGGCTACTTTATCTCCTATCCCCTGCAATGCACAGAATAACGAAACGGATGTAAAAAAGTGTGTTACCACAAAGGGCGTCTGCATGCTGTAATCCGGTTCCCCTGCTTTTTGGGATGTCCACGTTCCCATTACACATGCACACAAGAAACCTGCGACTCCCAGAATCAGTAGTATTCCCCGTTTCTTAGGCGTCATCTCTTCTTTCCAGTTATGCAGATAATGCCCTAACACAAAGTAGCCCAGATATCCGCCAAAGAAATAGAAGTCGTTGGCTTCAAAAAAGCTGACAAACAAATATTTAAATTTGAACTCGTATAAAAACAAGGTAGGAAACAACAATGCCGTTACAAAAAATACAACCAAAAAGTATTGGCAAGTCCTTTTGTCTTCCATTCCTTTTTTAATAAGCGGCACTATCATATATAAAACCGCTATCATGGGTAAATACCATAAATGATAATACCCTCTTTGCTTTACCAATGCCAGAATCAATTCTTCCTTAATATTCTCAGGGGTAAATGCAATTCCTTTTTCCATCATTGTCACTATTTGATAAATAAACTTCCACAAATAGTATAGCAGAAAGAAATAGAACACTTTTTTCCATAATACGTTTTTTAGCGAAGTATCCTTCTTAGGTTGCAATGCCAGTGCCCCGCTAATCATTACAAATAACGAAACTCCGGAAAAGGATAAAATATGGAACGCATTGCTAATCACGTAACTCGTATCGGCAACATCATAATATTTGGTCTGGTTCGCTACCACATGCACCATTACCACCAATATGCATGCCACAATCCGTACTACATCCAGATACACTATCCTTTTCTTTTCCAAACCATATCCTCCGCTTCTTTTGTATCCATATCTCCCAGTGCCTTCCGCGCCTGATAATACGCAAGGAAGCAATACGTTAAAAGTCCTGCTCCCACAAGCAGTAACGCAATACATACCCACCAGCCGGTATGGAGTCGTTCCCCAATACCACTAACGGACATCAGATACACAAACACATTACATCCTACATGTACACACACCGGTACCAAAAAATGGCCAAACACTTCATAAAGTCCGGCAATCATACATCCCATAATAAATGCATAAATTCCCTGTACCGGATTCAGATGATATACCGCAAACACCAGAGAAGAAACAATAACAGACGTTATTATCTTATTGTTTTCTTTCATCCTGTTGTAAATCACACCACGGAAAATGATTTCTTCCGCAATAGGACCTATAATGCCATAAACAAGCAAAGCCATGGGAATTGCTGCCGCATATTGCATTTCACTGGTCTGATGATAACTTTCGGACACCGTAGTAAGTCCTATACGGCTAAAGAGATAATTAAGTCCCAGTCCCATAGCCGGCACCGCAAGAATCATACATGCGTATGCCATCGGATTTTTTAAAACCGCCGGATTTTCTATAACCTTTTTCTTTGCTTTCCGGATATCCGTCTTGGCAAAATATTTGATACAAACTCCTCCTGCAACTAAAAACGCAATTGCCGCCATTATGGCTGCACCATTTCCCGTAGGCCCTGTAATTTTTGTTTTGCTCTCATCCCATATTACAAGCAAATCTGCTGCGGAGGCAGGCAGGCTGTTTACCAGCATACTAAGGATAAATCCTCCCAGATACGCACCAATTTCTTTGACAACAAAAAACACCAGGGCAGGAAACAGTACAAACCAGATTTGTGTTGCGGAATCATCTTTCTTCTTTTGGGGGACATCCTGCAATAACAATGCTTCCAATTCTACCACGGTTCTTACGGTATCATCCGGTTTCGCAATTCTCAATTCATCCATTTTACCGTAGCCGTAAGCAACCGCCACGCTTCTGATTCCTTGCGCCTTGGCACCGGCCACATCGAATTTCCGGTCACCAACCATAACCGTCTTCTTTTTTTTCTCTTCCCATTCCTCCCGGTTTTCTCCGTATAGCTGTCTCAGCGCTTCTTTCACAACCTCTTCTTTTTCTACCCGGGTGCCGTCCAGTTCGCTACCAACTACAACATCAAAATACCGGCGAATATCAAAATGCTCCAAAATCCGTTCCACAAATACGGTAGGCTTACTGGATGCCACCGCCAGTTTCTTACGGTTGCCTTTCAATTTACGAATCAGTAACGGAATCCCTTCATAAACGCGGTTTTCAAAAATCCCGGTATCTGCAAAACGTTCCCTGTACTTTGCGATTGCCAGCTCAGCTTTCTCGTCATCAAAACCATAGAATTCCATAAAACTGTCTTTTAACGGCGGGCCGATGAAAGGCTCCAGATTATCAAGATTTTCTTCTTCAATTCCAAAAGAAGCCAGTGCATACTGTACACTTTTTGTAATCCCCTCCTTGGGGTCCGTCAATGTTCCGTCCAGGTCAAACAGCACATATTCAATCATCAACATTCATTCCTTTCGAACAAATTAAAACAAGATTATATTTTTATCTCCGTCCATTGTCCGGATTTAAACCGCCAATTGGTTAACACCAGTCTGCATATCTGGTCGCACACCACACCCATCCAAATGCCGATAACACCAAGATTGCATACATACGCAAACAGGTATGACGCGATGGGCCTGATAAATGTAACACTAATTGTTGACGCCACTGTCGTAAATTTTACATCTCCTGCGCCACGCAGACATCCCATATAAATCACCTGTGACACCTGCATCAACACAATCAGTACCATTACCCGCATAATCCGGATTCCGATATTTATCGTTTCCTGTTCTTCAAAATACAGTCCATAAAACCATTCACCCAACAAAAGATACAGTAGCGACAATACCACCGAAATCAAATTGCCGATGCGCTGGCATATGGTTCCGTATTTTTTTGCCAGTTCTACTTTTTTCTGTCCGAGGCTCTGCCCGATTAAAGTAACTGCCGCAACCTGCATACCATCTCCGAAGGAGAAGGATAAGCCCATAATATTCATACCTACCTGATGTGCCGCAAAGGCCCGGGTTCCCAAATTTGCCGCCATTACGGAAACCGACATAAATCCGATTCTCAACAGAATCTGCTCCACAAATACACTGGATGCCAGGTGAAAAATCTGCATAAAGGCATCTTTTGTTGCACGCAACTTATTTTGCAAAATAAAACGGACATTTACAAAACTATTGCTGTCAAATAATGAAGCAATACTCATGCCACATGCTACCATTGTACCGATTACTGTTGCTATGGCTGCGCCCTGCACACCCAATTTCGGAAAACACAAACGTCCCTCTATCAGTAAAAAGTTAAAACATACATTAACAATATTGGATGTTAAGTTGGTTCTAAGTGCTATTTTTGTATTCCCGCTACCACGTTGCGCCGCATTAATGACCAGTGAAACAATGTTAAACATTACGCATCCCATAATAATTTTAAAATAGGCCGTAGCACTATCGTGGGTATCACTTTCCGAACCGGCTAGCCGGATAATCGGATCTGCAAACAGGACACATAGCACACTCACTAAAATGCCCAGCACCAAAACCAATAACAGTGCAGTCAGCAAAATCCTGCCTGCCCCTTGTCTGTCATCTTCTCCGCGTCTTCTGGCCACCAGTGCAGAGACCGCTACATTGATTGCAATAAATACAGCCAGTCCGATAAACTTAGGTTGTGTGGTTAATCCCACTGATGCAACCGCATACTCTCCCAGCCGGCTTACCATCATAGAATCAACAATCCCTACAAAGGCCACAAAAAAGGATTCCAGTACGGCAGGCCATGCAATTTGTAATGTACGGCTTATATGATTTTTGTTTTCCTGAAACCAGTTGTTTACAAATCCCATATTAACACTCCTATATTCCTTCTCCCAGTTTATCACACAATTTTTCACTTGACAAATTAAATAGTGTGTCATATATTGTGTATGAAATAAATATATACCTGCTAGGGGAGCACATTGCTGAGATTGAATTTTATGAATTCTAACCCTCACTACTTGAACCGGACAATACCGGCGTAAGGAAGCACGTTATTATGAATGCGATACACCAATACCATAAACCCATATACCCTCTTTTGGTCATTGCATTTATAATGATAGTATGTGTCCCTCTTTGCTAATACCAAGGAGGTTTTTTTATGTTTCAATTTCTTATTTCACAGGAAGACGGTTCTTTCGCATTGGGAACCGCAGGCTATTATGCTTTAGCCGCAATATTGTTACTGGCACTTATTCTTTCTGCCATTATCGTAGACCGCAAACAAAACAATACGCGTCTTTCCGCCAAACGACTTGCCTTATGCGGCGTATGTCTGGCACTGGGTTTTATCCTTTCCTACATCAAATTTGAAATGCCCTACGGTGGCTCTGTTACTGCCTTTTCCATGTTCTGCATATGCATAATCGGGTATTTTTACGGCATCAAAGCCGGTCTGCTTTCTGCAGTTGCCTACAGTATCCTGCAGTTCTTCCAAAGCGGCGGTTCCTATATGCTTAGCCCTTTCCAGGTTTGCTGTGATTATTTCTTTGCATTTACCGCTCTGGGCATCACCGGATTTTTCTACAGAAAAGAAAATAAATTTGTAACGGGCTATCTCTTATCCATCATTGTCAGAGGTCTGTTCCATACTATAGGAGGTTATTTATATTGGATGGATTATATGCCGGAAAATTTTCCAAAATCCATTGCCGTACTCTATCCCATTGTATATAACTACAGTTATATTCTGTTGGAAGGTATCATTACCATTGTCCTTCTGCAAATTCCGGCGGTCAAAAAAATGTTTAAAAGATTGCAAACCATTGCAACTACGGAATAAAAATGTATGCCGTGCAGAAAAAGAGGGTCTGCACGGCATTTTTCTTACCATAAGTACCACTTATACCGGTACTTCACATCCTAAATAAAAGGAATACAATATGCGTTCTTTTACTTTCTTTCCCGTAAGGTTTTCCAAAGCTTCTTCATAATAATCCAATTGCGCTTTATACCGGTCCCTTAACTCTTGCGGTTCATTAATAACATCTGTTTTGTAATCTAACAGCACTAACCCGTCCTCTTCTTCAAAGAAAACGTCAATGATACCCTGAATCAAAACCGTCTCGTCTTCTGCATTCTGCCCGGCACCCCTATCCGCTGCATATGCCAAATCTTCTTTCTCTGTATGTAAACGGAGCCGGTTCGCAGAAATACCATATACAAAGGGCTGTTCCCTGAATAGCTTTCCCTCTTTCGCTGCAGTGCACATTCTTTCTGCTAACGGACTCTTCATAAAGTTTGCTACTTTGGATACCCTTACAGCCGCCTTATACTCGCCGCTCATTCTGCCCTCTTGGTAAAATTGTTCCAAAGATGCCTCTATATCAGCTGCAGTCCAGTCCTTTTTCGTAAAATCCAGCAATTCCATAATCCGATGCATGGCACTGCCGCGTACCGTCCCGGAAACCGTTTCCTTTTCTTTCACAAAGGAAGGAATATAAATATCCTTTTCTTCCTCCCCAAAAAGTGTTTTTGCCACGGCCTCCCCCTTACTTTCCATGGCTGCCTTTTTCAGTTCCGATACCGTCGTCTTGGTATATAAATTTTGCAGATACTGATAGGGATACACGTAGGCAAAACGCTTCTGTAACATATCCAGCGCTTCCTTGTCTGCCATTTCCTCTGCTTTTTCCAGTTCTATGCGTCTTCCAGCTTCCCCGATACCTTCTGCCAGACTCTCTGCATAAAGCACCTCTGCAGGCTTCATTTCGGTATCGGGCATGGTGGGCAGCAATAAATCCAAAAAGCTTCCTGCACCGGATAGCGCCGTGTAGCTTAATTCCTCCTCACCCTTAGCCTCCTGCACCAATGTAACTGCTTTCTCCAAATCCTGTACCGTCCCGGTCATAATCAGTTTTTCTTTTGCACGGGTCATGGCGACATACAATACACGCAACTCTTCTGCCAGATTATCCAGTTTCATTTTTGTCGCCAGTACATTTTTACGCAAAGTTTTACTGCGGGTACGCATATCCTGATTCACATAATCCATGCCCAGTCCCATATCCACATCTACTACCAGTGCTTTTGCCGTATCCTGCATATTAAACTTCTTAGACAGACCTGCCACAAATGCCACCGGAAACTCTAAGCCCTTGCTCTTGTGGATACTCATAATGCGGACAACATCTGCACTTTCGTCCAATGTGCCTGCTTCGCCGTAATCCACATTATATTTATCCAATTGTTCCATGTATCTTACAAAATGAAACAAACCATAGTAACTGTTCTTCTCAAAGCCTGCTGCCTTGGTTAAAAGCATCTCTACATTGGCAAGCCTTTTTTCACCGGCAGGCAGTGCCGCCACATAAGCAGGGTAGTCGTACTCTGTAAAAACCTTTTGCAACAACTCCAATATGGTCAGATAAGACGTACAGGCACGATATCCGGAAATTTTTTCACAAAACGCCTGACACTTTGCCCGTAAAACCGGTTCCTGCACAAATTCCTTTACACACAAATACAGATTTTTCTTCTTATCCTCTGTACTGCTTCGGATTATGGCAACTTCTTCGTCCGTAAACTGTCCGAATACGGATTTCATGACACCAAACAAAGGAATATCCTGCAAAGGATTGTCCAATACCCGTAAAAACTGCAATACATCCCTGATCTCTTTTGTTGCAAAGTATCCCGTTCTGCCCGCCACATAAGCCGGAATCCCTTCTTTGGCAAGCACTTCTTTAAATTCTTCATCCCAGCCGGAATTGGTTCGCAAAAGTATCACAATATCTTTATACATAACAGGGCGCAGATTTCCGGTTTCTTTATCCGTTACCAGAAACTCCTTTTTCAGCCTGTGGATTCTTTGGGCAATTCCCAAAGCCTCTGTTTGTCTGGCATTTTGCTCCTCTTCTTTTTGGGGCTTTTCAAACAAAAGCAATTCACTCTCATTGCCGGTATTTTCCGGATATACCGCACCTGCATACAATGCTGCCGCCTCATCGTAGGCAATGCCTCCCAATTCCTTACGCATAATTTTTGCAAACACCGTATTTACCGTATCTATTACTTCTTTACGGCTACGGAAATTTTTACGCAAATCAATTCTGCGCAAATCACCTTTTTCATTGGAATAGGTATGATATTTTTCCAAAAAGAGCTCAGGTCGGGCCAGACGGAATTTGTAAATACTCTGTTTCACATCCCCTACCATAAAGCGGTTATATTTTTCTTCCTCTTCTCCTGATACTGCCTTCAATATATATTCCTGCACCAGATTACTGTCCTGATACTCATCTATCAGTACTTCTTCAAAATAATCCCGATACTCTAATGCCGTCCGGGTGGGTTGCAGACTGCCATCCGGGGTCCGGTTTACCAGAATTTGTAATGCCATGTGCTCCATATCGGAGAAATCCAGCACCTTTTTATCCCTTTTCCTTTCCCCCAGCGCTTCCATAAACAGAAGGCATAAATCAATCAGCGTACTTACGGCTTGGGCACAATCCTGCATGCGCCTGTATTCAGTTTCAAAAGACACCGCAAAATACTGCTCACAGAGCTTTTTCATGCCGGCTTTTACCGTATCCCGCATGCTTTTTACCTGTTCTCTTTTTGCCGGCAAAACACTGTCATCCTTTTTGGAAGACAGTCTGCCAAAAGATACTGCCGGTATCCTCTCTGCAAGCTGCAGTAACGAATCCGCCTGCAGCAATGCTTCAAACTGCTCTGTTTCCTGCTCTAACATTTCTCCAAACATGTAAGGACCATCCGGCTCTTCACAAATCCGGTTTGCTTTTTTTAAATCCCTGCAATAAGACTCTATTGTACGTTTTACATGCTCAAGTAAATACAAAGCCCATGGTGACTGTTCCATATCCTTTACGGTTGCATATTGATAATCGGTTTTTCTTTCCTGTAACCACTCTTGGGGAAACGGATAACTTAAGGCGTAACGATACAATTCCAGAATATATTCTTCCAACACCCTGTCATGACTGCCCTGACAGAAATACTCCACACAGTTTAAGAACCCTTCCGTACCTTCCGCATATTGTTCTTCTAATAATTCTTTCAGTACCTCCTGCTTCATCAGTTCCAACTCGCCTTCATCCGCAACACGAAATCCCGGGGCTAAACCAATATCCTGAAAATTATTGCGCAGCACAAATAAGCAAAAGCTGTCAATGGTAGTAATCTGGGCATTATGAAGGAGTGCAGCCTGTTTTTGCAGATGCTCATTTTCCCCCTCTGCCTCCAGCCTGTCTGCAATTGCCCGGCTGATACGTTCCCTCATCTCCGCAGCTGCGGCATTGGTAAACGTCACCACCAAAAGCCTGTCAATGTCCACAGGCTTATCCTTACGGCATACCATTTGTACAATACGCTCCGTCAAAACCGCCGTTTTACCGGAACCGGCAGCCGCAGAAACCAATATATTGCAATCATGTAATTCTATAACCTGTTTCTGTTCAGGTGTAAATGCGACCGCCATTTATATACTCTCCTCCCTGATACGCTCCATAACTTCTTCTTTGTCCAAATCCTGCAAATTGCGATATGCATAGCCCGGTGTATTCTTCTCAAATCCACAGACGCCCTGAAAAGCACAATAAGTACAGGCCTGTTCCTGCCCGCTCCGATAAGGATTCACTTCAATGTTTCCGTCTAAAATCTCTTTTCCCAGATGACGCACCTTTTTATTTACAAAGGCTGAAATTTCCTGCATCTCTTCCGCTGTCATAACAGAGGAACGAGAAGATAAAGTCCCGTCTTTTTTGTACTCCACCGGCACTACATCCGACTTACTTTCCGTTTCTGCATCTAACCGTTTTGTAACTTCCTCTGCACAGTTTACCACACCTTCACAACGCAATGCCTCCAGTACTCTGGCATTGATTTCCTCCGGTGTGTGTTCTGCTTCTTCCGCCACCACCGGGTCCTGTACGCGATAATAAAGCATGGCAGCCGGTACCACTTCTTTGTCCGGATGTTTACGTTTCTGGCTGTCCATGGCCGCATTCATATATACAACCAGCTGTAGTTGCAGTCCATAGTACAATGCTGCCAGATTAAACTTACGGCTTCCTGACTTATAATCAATTACCTTCACAAATAACCGCCCCTCAGATTCACAGGTATCCACTCTGTCTATCTTCCCTAAAAGCTGCATCTTTTCATCCTCGGAAAGTGTAATATTCACACTCTCCAAATCCGAAACCGAAGAAAAACTCATCTCATAATTTTGTGGTATAAAACTGCCTTTTTTCAATTGATACTGTAACGTCTGCACCGTGCGGTTTAAAATTCTGTTGATACGCTTTAGGGCGTATTCATTTCTGGCACTGCTAAACAGCACTGTATCCCCATAGCCTGCTGCATATAAGGACAGCGTTTCTGCCACTGTCTTTGCCGCAAAATCCTCCGGAAAATCAAACCATGTATAGGGGCTTTCTTCCAGTTTCTTTGAAAAGCCCTCCAATACGCCATGGAAAATATTCCCCATATCCACACTTTCAAAGGCAAACTCTTCCCGCTCTTTTAGTGCCAGACCATATTGTAAAAACTGTTTATACGCACAGGATGCATATGTTTCCAGTCTGGTTACACTGTTACGCAGAATCTGCCCGTACAAAGCCTTTGCCACCTCTTTCTGTAATCCGTTTTTGGCATAACGGTAAAAAGCAGCATCTGTCAGCTTTTGTAAAATTGTATGATAGGTCTCCCGGGTTTCATAAGCACTGTATAAGGTAAAAATATCACTCTCCACACCATACATGGCATACTCTCTCAAAACCTTCGCCAGATAAGGCATACCAGCCTCGGGGGTATAAATCTGGGACAATACCGGCTCCTGTTGCGGATACGTCACGGAAAGTGTAGGAAATATTTGTTGTAAGGTTCCCACCAGATAAGAAGGGCGTATGGACTTTCCTTCTCCGTTCATGGCTGCATAGGAAAGATACAATCTGTCCGAAGGCTTGGTCAAATTGAGATACAAATATAATCTCTGGATATACATCTGTTGGCGGGGAGACGGTGCCAGCTCCAGCCGGGACTGACGTAAAAACTCCCTGTCGATATCAGAAATAATGCCTCCTTTACCGGCACTTCTTGGAATATTTCCATCGTTGGCTCCCATGAGAAATAATACCTTCACCTGTTTTAGGCGGGTTCTTTCGATATCTCCCACGGCAACTCTGTCCACATTCTGGGGAATGGTTCCTACTTCAATTTCTGCAAAACCGGCTTCCAGAATTTCTTTAAATTCTTTACTATCCATGGGCTCTTCTTTTAACAGCCCCATTATCTGTTCCAAAAGCTCCATAACCAGCCTGTATACCTGGGCATATTCTTTTGCACGGACAAGGTCTCCCTGCTCTGTAAAACGCCTCTCATATACTGCCAGTTTTTCTGCTGCTTTGTTCTGTACCAGAAACGCATACAGTGCTTCTACACATTCTTCTGCACTCTTTACCTTTTTTTCCGTTAACGGTTTCAATTCCTCCATCAGACGCTTTCGCATCTCATCTAATGCAAATAAAGCGTCTACATCCTCCTGCATCTGTGCAGTTTTATGGGTAAACTGCTTACTCCATTTGCTTTTCCCGCGTAGTCCTGTCTGCACACAGTAATTCTCCAGAACATCGATTTCATCCGGTGTAAATCCGGAAAGTCCGCTACGCAGATAGCGGAATACGCTTTCGTAAGAAAAGTCTTTTATCAAAACTTCCAGTGCACTTTTTATGTACTCTGTCAGGGGATTTAACACAATACCTCTGGTGCGGTCCACAAAACAGGGAATCTGCAGTAAAGCAAACTCCGACTGTATCTGCTCCGCATACCCTTCCAGGTCACCGCAAATCACCGCAATATCCCTATACTGATATCCTTCTTCCCGAATCAGTTTCTGAATCTGCAGCGCAGTCTGTCTGGCTTCTTCTTTTACAGTGGTAGCAGCAAACAGGCGAATGGAATCTGCCACATCCCCCTTATAAGCAATAAGCGGATACCGGAACAGGGTACTTTCCAGATGCGCCAGCTCTGCATTTTGGGAAAAACGGTGTGGACCTGCATAATCCACATAAATATCTTCTCCCCGCACTACACCGGCTTCTTCTGCCAGTTTCACCATATCCGCCACAGTCTTTTTGCTTAAATGAAACAGTTTCTGTTCTCCGTCCTGAATAAAGGGCTTTTCCCCGGCATCCACCGTAACTGTCAGAATCACTTCCCCTGCCAAAACCATGAGTTCCTGAATCACACGGTTCTGAATAGGCGTAAAACCGGTAAACCCGTCAAATACAATGATGCTGTCCCGAATGATTGCAGACTTATGAAGGGAATTACGAAGCAAATCCAGTGTTTCTTCCGTGGTAATAAACTTTTGGTGAATGTACTCCTTAAACCCCTTATACAAAACCTGCAAATCTTTTAATTTATAAAAAAGTGCTCCCCTTTTTTTTGCATAATCCATCAGCACCTGCACATCCCCTACGCCGATACCGTACTGCATAAATTCAGAAATCGCACTTTTCACTTCATGAATATATCCCTGCTTATCTAAATGTGCCCCCAAATAGGGCAGTTCTTCCTTAAGCTGTCCCGCAACCTTGCGAAGCACCAGGCTCTTTCCCGTATCGTCCAATACGGGAATCTCTTTTTTCCCCACTTCCTCAAAAATACGGTGGGAAAGACGACCAAAACTAAGGACATCGATATTCATAATGCCCTTATGTGTATTGGCAGGATGGGTTACCAGTTCTTTCTGGGTCTGCATGGTGAACTGGTCCGGCACGATAATCAAAAAGTTACGTGCAGGCTCCTCCTTCGCTCTTTCCAATATTTCCGCATAAATCCGGGTACTTTTTCCTGCACCCGAACCCCCAAATACAAAACGCAGGCTCATACAAGCGTAAACCTCCACAAATAATCTGCTGCTTCTTCAGCATAGTCTATCCCAATTCTTTTACCGGTCCTGATACGGGATTCTTCTACTGCAATTCCTTCCGTTACATAAAATCCATCATCCGTCACCAGATCCAAATCATTGTGTTCTCTGGTTATTTCCATAGCGATACAAAGCTTGCCGGGACCGTCAGCCAAATGCTTATGAATGGTGGCAGGTATTTTTCTTCCCTTTTTAACAAACTCTGCAGCACGCAGTTTTTCCATAATCTCTTTCGACGTTTCATCTGCTGGCTCCACCATGCGAATCAGTGCCGCCATAGGAACCTCCGCCTCTGAGGCAGTAATATTCACACAATTATACATACCGTAAATCAGATACACATAGGACGTGCCTCCTATATGAAACATCGCCTCTGTACGCTCGGTTCGCTTTCCACCGTAGGTATGGGAACCTTTATCCTCTACGCCCATATAAGCTTCCGTTTCCGTGATAATGGCACGTACCGTCCCCAACGATGTTTCGTGTACCAGAATCTTCCCAATTAAATTTTTGGAAAGTGTCAGCGCATCCGTCATGAAAAAAGCCCTGTCCAGTCTTTTCTCTTTCATACCCTCTCCGTTCTTTTATAAAAATGGGGGGATAGCCAACCTCTCATTTTTACTAAATATCACTCTATAATTAATTCTACGGGGCAGTGGTCGGAGCCCAATATATTGGTATGGATTGCGGCGTCTACCAATCTGTCTTTTAGGCATTCTGAGGTTACAAAGTAGTCGATACGCCACCCCGCGTTCTTTTCACGGGCTTTGAACATATAGGACCACCAGGAATATACCCCTTCCAGGTCAGGATAGAAATGTCTGAAGGTATCTGTAAATCCGCTCTCCAAAAGGGTCGTAAAGCAGGCTCTTTCTTCATCGGTAAATCCTGCATTTTTGCGGTTAGACTTGGGATTCTTTAAATCAATTTCCTTGTGTGCCACATTTAAGTCCCCACAGAAAATCACAGGCTTTTTCTCTTCCAGCTTTTTCAGGTATGCGAGAAAATCTGCCTCCCACTCCATCCGATAATCCAGTCGTGCCAATTCTCTCTGGGAATTGGGTGTATAGACCGTCACTACATAAAAGTCAGGATACTCTGCGGTAATCACACGCCCTTCTGTATCGTGCTTATCCACGCCGATACCGTAAGTCACTTCTATGGGTTCTTCCCTGGTAAACAGTGCCGTACCGGAATAACCTTTTTTCAGGGCATAGTTCCAGTACTGATGATATCCGGGGATATCCAGTTCAATCTGTCCTTCCTGTAATTTGGACTCCTGAATACAGAATATATCTGCATCTACTTCTTTAAAAAAATCTAAAAATCCTTTTTCTACGCAGGCACGTAAACCATTTACATTCCATGATACTAATTTCATATATCCTCTTTTCCCGGGAACGGAAGATTTCTTATCCTGTACCTGTCGGCACGGATATGCGCTGATTCCCTTTATATATTTTACCACGAAAACGCCGCTATCACAATTAAGTTATCAGAAATCATATACCAAAAAAGCACCGACCACCGGATTCTTTCCGGCAATCAGTGCCTTGTACAATCAAATTTCTTTTATGTAATACTATTTCTGTTTCTTAGTTTCCTTTTTCTTTTCATCAATTTCTTTCAAGGAACCCTTTACCATCTTGGTTAAGGCAAACAACGCCAGGGCATTGGGCAGTACCATCAGATAGTTAAACGCATCCGTTATCTCCCAAACCAAATCATTGGACATCAGTGTGCCAAGGAATACGAATACCAGTGCAATAACGGTATAAATAGTAGTCGCAAGCTTTGCACGCTTTTCGCCAAACAAATACACTACATTAATCTTACCGAACATATTCCAGCTAAGAATGGTAGAAAATGCAAAGAAGAATAAACAGATTGCTACAAACATTGCACCGGGAGTTTCGCCGAATCCTCTGCCAAAAGCCATCTGTGCCAGATTGGATTTTGTTATTGTTTTACTAGCCGCTGCAGCTGCACCACATTCTGCCAAAGGGCCATCCGCGGCATACATGGTGGAAATAATAACCAGTGCATTTAAGGTCAATACCACAAAAGTATCAATAAATACACCTGCCATAGCCACAATACCCTGGTCATGGGGATGTGCTACATTTGCCTGTGCATGGGCATGGGGAGTAGAACCCATACCTGCTTCATTAGAGAACAGACCTCTCTTTGC
>JAZNNL010000028.1:0-18326 GCA_045580245.1 Lachnospiraceae bacterium | reverse complement strand
AAGTGTTCAATAGTGTTTCCTTAGAAGATATTCAGGCATGTCTTTATGCTGGACATTTCCCGATTGTCAGGGTGCGTATGCATGGCGTAGGTAACTTTCACTACGTACTGATAGTAGGAAGCCAAAACGGTGACTTTATTTGCATGGACCCCCTGGAAGATAATTTAACTACACTTTCCGACTATGCCAGCAGGGTCTATGCTGTGAGATGTGTGTGGAGAGAAGAATAAAATTGAAAACAAAGCCCCATTTCAACTGTTCGAAGCGAAGCATGTTTTGAAATGGGGCGATTATTGTTTTTTATGTGTAGCTTAGATTTTTCTAAAAAGACAGGTACAGTAGGAAACAAAACTATGGAACCTGACTCTTATCTATCCTCTAAATATATATAACTCTTATCTTCACCAATGGGTCTGTATGCGGGGCGGATAATCTTACCGTTATTAGCCAATTCTTCCAGACGGTGTGCACTCCAGCCGGAAATACGCGCAATAGCGAAGATGGGCGTGTAGAGCTCCATGGGAAGGCCTAACATATGATATACGAAGCCGGAGTAGAAGTCTACATTGATGCTGACACCTTTGTACATCTGGCGTTCCTCGGCAATAATCTGAGGTGCCAGGCGTTCCACCATGGAGTAGAGTGCAAATTCTTTTTCCAGACCTTTTTCTTTGGATAACTGTTCAACAAAGCCTTTAAAAGCAACGGCACGAGGGTCTGATTTGGAGTAAATTGCATGGCCAACACCGTAAATCAATCCTGCGTGGTCGAATGCTTCCTTGTGAAGCAGTTTCTTTAAATAATCAGAAACCTGTTCTTCATCTTCCCAGTCGTGAACTTCCTTTTTCATATCTTCAAACATTTTTACGACTTTGATGTTAGCACCGCCGTGACGGGGACCCTTTAAGGAACCGATTGCCGCAGCAATGGTGGAGTAGGTATCTGTCAGGGAAGAAGTAACTACATGGGTGGTAAAGGAAGAGTTGTTACCGCCACCGTGTTCCATGTGAAGCACTAACGCAATATCCAATATCTTAGCTTCTAACGGGGTATAGGAACTGTCAGGACGCAGAATGTGTAAAATGTTTTCTGCGGTAGAGAGTTCCGGGATGGGCTTATGAATAAACAAACTGTTACCATCATGATAGTGACTGTAAGCCTGATACCCGTAAATGCTAAGCATGGGGAATAAGCTGATTAACTGCAAACACTGTCTTAAGACATTGGGCATGGAAGTATCATCAGCTCTGTCGTCATAGGAATATAAAGTCAGTACACTTCTGGCAAGAGTATTCATCATATCCTTGCTGGGAGCTTTCATAATGATGTCTCTGACAAAACTGGTAGGCAGAGAACGGTAATAGCCTAAAAGCGCCTGGAAATCTGCCAGTTCTTTTTCGTTAGGCAGATTACCAAAAAGCAGAAGATAGGTACACTCTTCAAAACCGAAGCGGTTGTCTTTGGTAAAGCCGTCTACCAAATCCTGAACATTGTATCCGCGATAGAAGAGCTTGCCATGGGCAGGTACTTCTTCTCCGTTTACAATTTCTTTTGCGCGGACATCAGAAATATGGGTAAGTCCGGCTAATACGCCCTTACCGTTTAAGTCGCGGAGACCGCGTTTGACATCATATTTGGTAAATAATTCTGATTCTATGTATCCTGACTCTTGGGAGAGTTGGGCCAGTCGTAAGATTTCCGGTGTAATATCTGAATAAGTATTGTGTTCCATATGTTACCTCCCTTGGAAAATTTGTGATGAAATGTATGTAATCTATGATATGTAAGAAAAATCGTTCTGTAAATAAATACGTTGACACTTTAATATGATAAATCACAGATACACTTATATTATCATGGAGAGTAAATACAAGGCAAGAAAAAATCATAATATTTTCCTTTAGAAAATGTTAATTTTTTGTAAATATACAGGGAGTGGGCTTGTTTATTTACTTTCTGCCTATGTATAACGGAGATTATGTGTGGTAGGCAGGCAATTAAAGGTGGATTTTTTATGGTAATCGTATTAAAATATAACAAGATGTGAAACTAAAATCTGATGTATAATTGCCGGATGTATAAAGGAAATATATCATCGGCAGATTGGAGCAAATATGACAGTAGAAGAAATGTTAAAACATGTGGACCATACCCAGTTAAAAGCATTTGCAACTTGGGAAGATATTGTAAAACTGTGCGACGAGGCAATCAGGTTCGGGACAGCCTCTGTATGCATTCCACCCACCTATATTAAGAGAGTTCACGATACTTACGGGGATAAAATCAATATCTGTACTGTAGTTGGGTTTCCTTTGGGATACAGTGTGACAGAAGCAAAAGTAGCGGAAGTCAAACAGGCATTAAAAGACGGTTGTAATGAAATTGATATGGTCGTGAATATCAGCGATGTAAAGAACGGATTATATGATAAGGTAGAGGCTGAAATCAAAGCCTTAAAAGAAGCCTGTGGTACACATATATTAAAAGTCATTATCGAAACCTGCTATTTATCTGAAGAAGAAAAGATAGCCATGTGCAAAGCAGTGACCAATGCGGGAGCGGATTTTATCAAAACCTCTACCGGTTTCGGCACGGACGGCGCAACAAAAGAGGATGTAGAACTGTTTAAAAAACACATTGGTCCCAATGTAAAAATCAAAGCAGCCGGTGGTGTACAGACACTGGAAGATTTGGAGATGTTTTTAAATTTAGGGTGTGAAAGAATCGGTACCTCTAAAGCAGTGGCATTATGCGCCGGTGAGATTGCATCAGCCGGATATTAACTGCAACATCGCCTTAATTTGAAAAATCCGGATAATATAGGAGTTGAAAAGATATTATGGAGAATAAAATAATAAAAGACAGACTTACAAATCTCAGGAATGCAATGAAACAGGAAGGTATGGACTTCTATATGATTCCTACCGCAGATTTTCATAATTCGGAGTATGTAAACGATTATTTTAAAGTAAGAGAATATTTTAGCGGATTTACCGGTTCCAACGGTACGCTGGTAGTATGGCAAGATGGCGCAGGACTCTGGACAGACGGCAGATACTTTATTCAGGCTGATAAAGAGTTGGAGGGCACCGGTGTCACATTATTTAAAATGGCGGAGGAAGGGGTCCCCACTATCAGGGAGTTCCTTGCAGAAAACATGCAGGCAAAGCAGACATTGGGCTTTGACGGCAGGGTAGTAACAGCAGCCGAAGGATTGCGTCTGGAAGAAGAGCTTGCTAAAAAAGAAATTGCTTTTATCTATGATAAGGATTTGGCAGAAACTGTTTGGACGGACAGACCCGCACTTCCGGGGGGCAAAGTTACCCTGTTGCCGGAAGAATTAAACGGAGCAAGTGTAGCTGAAAAAACCAGTGAAGTGTTAAAAGTACTGGATGCAGGAGGTGCAGACAGTCTGCTTTTAACCAAGCTGGATGATTTGATGTGGCTTTTGAATGTGCGTGGATGCGATATAGAGTGTAATCCTGTAGCACTTTCTTACGGTTACATCAGTAAGGACAAAACGGTATTATTTATACAAAAACAGGCACTGAACGCCGAAGCGGATGCCTATTTTGACAACCATAATATTATCATCAGGGATTATGATGATATTACCACCTTTTTGGAAAAGGAAACCGGCAAAGATATAAAGATACTGGCGGACAAGAGACATTGCAGCTACTGCCTTTACAAAAAGGCCCAGGCAGGTGCAACAGTAATGGAAGGACAGAATCCCACAGAATTGTTAAAAGCGGTTAAGAATCCGACCGAGCTTTCCAATATGGAAAAGGTCTATATGCAGGACAGTGTGGCAGTTACCAGATTTATATACTGGCTTAAGAAAAATATCGGTAAGATTGAAATTACTGAAATTAGTGCCGCAGAGTATCTGGATAACTTACGTAGAGAAATCCCCGGATTTTTGGATTTGTCTTTCCCCACCATTTCTGCATACAAAGAAAATGCAGCCATGATGCATTACGAAGCAACGGCAGAAAAACATAAAGTTTTGGCACCGGAAGGCATGCTTTTGGTGGACTCCGGCGGTCAGTATTTAGGAGGAACCACTGATGTAACCAGAACCATCGTACTGGGAGAAATATCTGATGAAATCAAATGCCACTATACGGCGGTTGTCTCCGGTATGTTAGCGCTTACCAATGCAAAGTGGCTTTATGGCTGTACCGGACGTAATCTGGATATCCTTGCAAGAAAACCTCTATGGGATATGGGAATCGATTATAAATGCGGCACCGGTCACGGCGTAGGGTATATTTTAAATGTCCATGAAGGACCCCAGAACATCAGATGGCGTTATATGGAGGGCATGAGTGAAGCGGTATTGGAAGCCGGTATGGATGTTACCAATGAACCCGGTGTTTATATCGCAGGCAGTCACGGTATCCGTATTGAAAATGTGCTGGTGGCAAAAAATGATGTAAAGAACGGTGACGGACAGTTTATGCGTTTTGACACACTGACCTACGTTCCTATTGACAGGGAAGCAGTGGATTTCAGATATCTGACTGCAGAAACCAGAATTCAGTTAAACCAGTATCATGAAGCAGTTTATGAAAAGATTTCTCCGTATCTGACAGAAGAGGAAGCAGAATGGTTAAAGGCTGTTACAAAGCCGGTATAATCAGGTAGTTGGGTATGCATTTTTTTAGGCAACAATTATGAAATCATTATAAAATTTCATATCAAAATATTGACTTTTTTTCGTGGCTTTGAGATAATAACGGTAATATGCGATAATGTGGGAAATTTCGGATACTATTTTCGCATAAATAAGGTAAGATGCCACATTTTTTGTGGCAATAGTATAAATTGAAGGAGGACATAATATGTCAACAAAAGCGTATTATCCCATTTCCGAAATCGGCGCAGGTAAGCCGGGCTTTTCTAAGACCCGTTCCATTATCGAAGCTGCATTTTACGGAAATAACGTAGTAAAGGTAAACACTTTAAAAGAAGCGTATGAATTAGCAAAGAACTCACCCGGAACCATCGTTACCGATATGCCTATTAAGGACGGTGAGACTTTCGGTCTTGAAAAAGACGCAAAAGTTCTTCTTTTCAATGACGGTGCCGTAACCGGTCGTTATGCACAGGCTCGTCGTATCAAAGGCGAACCCGGCGTAGACGAAGCTAAGCTTGATAAAGTAGTTATGGACGCTGTTTACGAAACCCGTTGGAAAACCATGTACCATGCAGAATGTTTCGTAGGTCTGGATCCTGAATTTATGGTAAAGGCTCACCTTTTAATTCCCGAAGGAGAAGAGAACTTACTGTACAACTGGATGATTAACTTCCAGTATATGTCTGATGAATATGTAAAGATGTACAAGAATTCCAAGCCTGTAGGCGATGGTAAAGAACCCGACATCTACATCTTCTCCGATCCCCAGTGGGCACCTCATGAAGCACCTGATGTAGATTACAGCTGCTTAAGCGACCCTCTGACTCTGTGCTACTTCGATACCAATGAAAACTGCGCAGCAATCTTAGGTATGAAATATTTCGGTGAACACAAGAAGGGTACTCTGACCATGGCTTGGGCACTGGCAAACAGAAACGGTTATGCTTCCTGCCACGGCGGACAGAAAGAGTACATCTTAGCTGACGGTTCCAAGTATGTTGCTTCCGTATACGGTCTGTCCGGATCCGGTAAGTCTACTCTGACCCACGCTAAGCATAATGGCAAATACGAAATCAAGGTTTTACATGATGATGCATTCATTATCAATACCGATACCTGTGCATCCATCGCATTAGAGCCTACTTATTTTGATAAGACTGCAGATTATCCTACAGGATGTCCTGACAATGAATATCTGTTATCCGCTCAGAACTGCTCCGCAACTCTGGACGAAAACGGTAAGATTCAGTTAGTAACAGAAGATATCAGAAACGGTAACGGCCGTGCAATCAAGTCCAAATTATGGTCTCCTAACCGTGTAGATAAGATTGATGCTCCTGTAAATGCAATCTTCTGGATTATGAAAGACCCTACCATTCCTCCTGTAGTGAAGTTAAAAGGTGCTGCACTTGCTTCCGTTATGGGTGCAACTTTAGCAACCAAGACTTCTACCGCAGAACGTGTAGCAGCAGGTACCGATATGAACGCACTTCGTATCGTTCCTTACGCTAACCCTTTCAGAACCTATCCTTTGGTTAATGACTACGAGAAGTTCAAGAAGTTAGTAGCTGATAAGGATGTTGATTGCTACATCGTTAACACCGGTGATTTCATGGGCAAGAAGGTAAAACCTGCTGATACCCTTGGCATTCTGGAAACCATCGTGGAAGGTAAGGCTAAGTTTGAAAAGTGGGCTAACTTTGAAGATATCGAAATCATGTATGAATGGGACGGCAAGACCGGCGACTTCACACCTGATATGAGCGACAAGGCTTATGTAGAAGCATTAAAGAATGCAATGCAGAACCGTGTAGATGCTGTAGAAGGCTTCGCAACCAAGAAGGAAGGTTACGACAAACTTCCCGATGAAGCACTGGAAGCATTAAAGAAGGTAGTAGCAGAAGCTAACAGCCTGTAATTCCTAAATCT
The DNA here is from genome assembly GCA_045580245.1 of Lachnospiraceae bacterium. Classification (GTDB taxonomy): domain Bacteria; phylum Bacillota; class Clostridia; order Lachnospirales; family Lachnospiraceae; genus Acetatifactor. The sequence continues at coordinate 11,755 of JAZNNL010000028.1, read as the reverse complement.
TGTTTCTCACAGGAATTTACGAGATTTTAATTAAGTGATTTTATAAGAGGCAGATGATTCTCAGTAAGGAGAATCATTTGTCTCTTTTAAAATGCAATTCAACTATTCTTCACACTACAATATTCATAACGCAGAACCTTTACTTTTGTCATAAAATGTCGTATACTAACAAAGTGTGTCCATTGTATAAATACATATGTACGCATGTTAAAACCAAATGAGCGTTTTTGTATTTGTGACAAAGACAGGCATTTTGTAAGTAAACGACACTAATGAGGAAAGGATTACTATATATGAGAGCATTAACAGAAATCCGCTGGCACGGCAGAGGCGGACAGGGTGCGAAAACCGCAGCACTGCTTTTGGCGGATGTCGCATTTAACACAGGTAAACATGTACAGGGATTCCCGGAATACGGTCCCGAAAGAATGGGTGCACCCATTACCGCTTATGACCGTATCAGTGACAAACCCATCCGTGTACATTCCAATATTTATGAACCGGATTTTGTAGTAGTGGTAGATGATACTTTATTACATTCTGTGGACGTTACCCAGGGACTAAAGGAAGATGGTGCCATTTTAATCAATACCGTTATGGAACTTGAGGAAGTGTTACCGTTATTAAACGGTTATAAGGGAAAAGTATTCTTAATTGATGCCAGAAAAGTCTGTATGGCTACTTTAGGTAAATATTTCCCCAATACGCCCATGCTTGCGGCAATCGTAAAAGTATCTGAAATCATGGAAGAAGAAGTATTTATGAAAGAGATGGAAGAATCTCTGAAACATAAATTTGCAAAGAAGCCGGAAGTATTAGAGGGCAATATGAATGCTCTTCGCATGGCATATAAGGAGGTGCGGTAATGGCTTTAAAAGCATCTGAAATTAATGAAAAAACAGCTTGGCAGGATTTGACCGAAGGCTTACAGATTCATGAGCCTGCCACTGCAAAAGCTTTTGAAACGGGAGAGTGGAGAACCGCAACTCCTGTAATCGATATGGAAAAATGTAAACAGTGTCTTCTTTGTGTGCCTTACTGCCCGGATTCCTGTATTCCGGTAAAGAACGGCAAAAGAGAAGATTTTGATTACGATCACTGTAAGGGCTGCGGTATTTGTGTGAAAGCCTGTCCTTTTGGTGCAATAACGATGAAGGAGGGCAAGTAAATGGCTATCAAAGAAAGAATGTCAGGAAACGAAGCGGTTGCCCGTGCGATTAAGCAGATTAACCCGGATGTTATGCCTGCGTTTCCCATTACTCCTTCCACGGAAATTCCCCAGTTTGTATCCAATATGGTTGCAAACGGAGAAGTAGATACGGAATTTATTCCCGTAGAAAGTGAACACAGCTCCATGAGTGCGGCAATCGGTGCATCTGCAGCAGGTGCCAGAACCTTAACTGCAACCTCTTCCTGCGGATTGGCGTTGATGTGGGAAGTACTGTATGTGGCAGCCTCTAACCGTTTGCCCATTATGATGGAAGTGGTAAACCGTGCTTTATCAGGTCCTATCAATATCAATGCTGAGCATTCTGACAGTATGGGGGCAAGAGATTCCGGCTGGATTCAGATTTATGCAGAGAACAACCAGGAAGCCTATGATAATACCTTGCAGGCGTACCGTATTGCAGAGCATAAGGATGTAAAACTGCCCATTATGATTTGTCAGGACGGTTTTATTACCAGCCACGCAGTAGAAAATATTGAACTAATTGAAGACGAACCGGTAAAGAAATTTGTAGGTGAATATGAACCGGAGCATTATCTGTTAAGAGAAGATGAAAAAATGTCCGTAGGTCCCTATGCCATTTCCAACTATTGTATGGAAGCAAAACGTGCACAGGCTCAGGGTATGATTAATGCCAAGCAGGTCATTCTGGATGTGGCAAAAGAGTTTGAAGCGATTTCCGGCAGAAAATATGGATTCTTTGAAGAATACATGTTGGAAGATGCAGAGTTTGCCGTGGTAGCAATCGGTTCCGTATGCGGCACCATCAAAGACGCCATCGATGAACTGAGAAGTCAGGGCGTTAAGGCGGGCCTATTAAAAGTGCGTGTATTCAGACCCTTCCCCGGTGAAGAAATGGCTGAAGCACTGAAACACTGTAAAGCAGTGGCCATTATGGACAGAGCAGAAGGCTACAATGCAAACGGCGGTCCTTTAGGTGCGGAATTAACTGCTGCTATGTATAAAGCAAAGGTTACATCAGAAGTGGTAAATATTATTTACGGTTTGTCCGGACGTGATGTGAGAGTAAATGACGTTAAGGATGTATTTAACAAATTGCAGGCACTGGCTGAGGGTGATAATCAGTTTGGAGCGTATCCCTATCTGGGACTCAGAAGTCTGTAATATTGAGTGGAAGGTAATAGTATGGAACAGAACAAATTTAACTTTAAAGAAATACAGGAACGTGAAGAAAGACTGGCTCCCGGACACAGAATGTGTGCAGGCTGTGGCGGTACCATTGCAGTAAGAAATGTCTTAAAGGCACTTCATCCCGGCGATAAGGCGGTTATCGGTAATGCCACGGGCTGTCTGGAAGTATCTACCTTTATGTATCCTTATACCGCTTACGAAGACAGTTATATCCACAATGCATTTGAAAATGCAGGTGCAACCTTATCCGGTGTGGAAACGGCTTATAAAGCCTTAAAGAAAAAAGGAAAAATTAAAGAGGATTACAAGTTCATTACATTCGGTGGTGACGGCGGTACCTACGATATCGGATTACAGTCCTTATCCGGTGCCATGGAACGTGGACATGACATGGTTTACGTTTGCTATGATAACGGTGCCTATATGAATACCGGTGTACAGCGTTCTTCTGCAACCCCTATGTATGCGGATACCACTACAACTCCTGCAGGAAAAGTATCTGACGGTAAACCCCAGACCAGAAAGGATTTGGCTGCGGTCATGGCTGCCCACAATATTCCCTATGTGGCGCAGACTACCTTTATCGGTAATATGAAGGATTTATATACGAAAGCGGAAAAGGCAATCTATACCCCAGGTGCAGCATTTTTAAATGTTTTGGCACCCTGTCCCAGAGGCTGGAAATATGATGCCCCTGATATTATTGAAATTTGTAAACTGGCAGTAGAAACCTGTTACTGGCCTTTGTATGAAATTGTTGACGGTAAGTGGATTTTAAGCTATATGCTTAAAAACAAACTGCCCTTAGAAGAGTTCTTAAAGAAGCAGGGCCGCTTCAAGCACCTGTTTAAGTCCGGTAACGAACACCTTCTCGAAGCCTTCCAGGCAGAAGTAGACCGTCGTTGGGAAGAACTTCTTACAAGATGTAATGCATAGGAAATGAGTCTGGCACCGGCGTCTTCCGGGAGCGGGAGCGAGTCCGTGCAGGATATAAAAATGTTTTCAGCACCAAATGTTGCAGTCACACGCTTTTATTTTCTATAAATTTCCTCTGATTATATCTTGTAAAAAGTGCGGATTTTATATATAATATACTTAACCTGAGATGTTCGATAACTCTTGTTAGTTTTGAACCTACATTTACTTTAAACGGGATTCCTATATTGTCATGTGGCTGTCAAGCCTCCACTCGTAAGAGGATTGCAGGGGAAGGCAAAAGCATGGTTGCGGTCACCCACCTAGCATGGCTAGGAGTCAAAAGGCAAGAGCCGGCATTTTGGGGTATATACGAAAGATAAAGAGAGCAGCGATTCGCTGCTCTTTTTGACGTTAAAAATGGGGAAGGAAATGAAAACGGATGGAACATAAAAAAGATACGGATAAAATAGATGTAGAAAAAAGGGTACGTTTACGTATCAAAGCATTGTTATGTATGGCAGGTATTCTGGTATTATTATTTGCTGCCATGAGAAATGGGATTCATACATATAATCCGATTACGCCGCAATCTACAAATTTGAGGGTAGAAAATGTGGATTCTTATGAGGATACAGTATCGGCAAATCAGCTTCTAAAGGTGGAAGAGGAAGCACAACCTAAGATAAGCACCGAATATATCAGAGTTTTGATACAAAACGATAATTATGGGGGCCAATATCATGAAAGCATCACGTTATCCTGTGATACAGGGTATCATATGGTTTATGGTAATGTGACGGATACTGTTTCTTCTAATCTGCCTGTTTCGGGAGGGGATATTTCTGCCAATGATTATAACAGCGCCTTGATACAAGAGTCTTATGAAGCTAATGAACAAGTGACTATTACGCCGGAAAGTGTATATTTTCAAAATAGTAACAGTAACGGAAAGGTTTACATAATACCAAATGAAGATAAAGGAAAAATTGTATTACATTCTTTAAAAAGAAGTCAGGGAACACCGTCTTATAGAGGAATTATGGAAATCAGATGTACCGGAGAAGGGCTAGTAGTCATTAATGAACTGTTATTGGAAGAATATTTGTATGCAGTGATACCCAGTGAAATGCCCGCAAATTATCCGTTAGAAGCCTTAAAGGCGCAGGCAATCTGTGCCAGAACGTATGCATATGCCAATATTTATTCTCCGGGATTGCCCCAATTTGATGCTCATGTGGATGACAGTACCGGTTTTCAGGTTTATAATAATATTACGGAACAGGAATCCACGAACATGGCTGTGCAGGAAACCGTCGGGCAGATTTTGTATATGGGAGATGAATTGGCAAATACCTATTATTATTCAACGTCCTGCGGATTTGGTTCAGACGAACATGTGTGGAAGTCGCAAGTGGAGGTAGAATTGCCTCATATATCTGCAAAACCAATAAATCCAAATCCGGAAGCAAATGATACACCGCAAAATATATGTGAAGAATCTGTATTTCAGGATTTTATTTTAAATGTGCATGCATCGGATTTTGAATGTGAGGAGCCATGGTACAGGTGGACGTATACGGTGACGGATATGAAGGAAGAACGCATACTGGAGATTTTGCAGAGCAGGTATGCGGCAAATCCCCGGTTAGTATTGCAATTGCAGGATGGGGCGTATATTAGTTGCAAGCCGGAAACATTAGGGGAAGTGAAACATATATCCGTTATCAGGCGAAACAGTGGCGGCGTGGCGGACGAACTGGTTATTGAAGGCAGTGAGGCAACATATAAGGTGATCTCTGAATTGTTTATACGTTACGTGCTCTGTGACGGTATAACACCTGTAGAAAGGCAGGATGGCAGTCAGGTGGATATGAACAGTCTCTTACCCAGTGGATTCTTTGTTATTGAATTGAACCGAGATGAGGAAAAGGTAATAGGGTATACCTTAAGAGGCGGTGGCTTTGGCCATGGAGCCGGGATGTCTCAAAATGGGGCAAAAAATATGGCAGAGTGCGGATATACCGCTACACAGATTTTGGAATTTTTCTTTACGGGTACAGAGGTACGGAAGGCAGGAGAAGATGGTTTATAAACTATGGAATTGTTTTTTTGATATCAATAAACGGATCAAAAAGAATCATACAAGTTCTTTTGCGGCAAGTACAGCGTTTTTTTTGTTTTTGTCACTGGTGCCTATGCTGATTCTTTTATGTACCATTATCCCCTACACCCCTTTAACGGAAGAATTGTTGTTGGAAAGTGTATTGCAACTGTTTCCTGAAAGTTTTGCCCCTTTTTGGGCAGGTATTGTAAGAGAGGTATATGAAAAATCCGCAGGCGTATTATCTGTTGCGGCACTGGTAACCATATGGTCTGCCGGAAAAGGCATGCTGGCATTGATGAGAGGGCTGAATGAAATTCTTGATACAGAGGAAAAGAGAGGGTATTTTGCCGTTCGTATGATTGCATCATTTTATACACTCATTTTATTGATTGTAATTGTTTTGGCATTATTACTGAATGTATTCGGAACCGTTATTGTAAATTTACTTACAGGCAGGTTTGTGCAACTGGTAAAAGTATGGGGCGTTTTGGTGCAATTTCGATTTTTGCCGGTTTTTCTGGTAATGGTTATTTTATTTACGGCGATATATGCGTATGTTCCCGATAAGAAATTACGATTCAGGGAACAGATTCCCGGAGCAGTATTTACTTCTGTGATGTGGAGTATTTTATCATGGGGATTTTCAAAATATGTGGCAATTGGTGGCGGAAATATATACGGAAGCCTTTCTATTATTGTCCTCATTATGTTGTTTCTGTACTTTTGTATGTATATGGTTTTAGTGGGAGCCCAAATCAATAAGTATTTGATGGAGGAAAAAAGATAAAACCAAAGCATAAATTTGACAATTCTTTAAATTCTTATTACACTGATAAAGAAGTTAAAGATAAGGTGGGTATGAAAGGTTTAGATACATAATTACTTGCAGTACCCTGAGAAATAAGGAGTATGCATGGAAGCAAAGGGGAGCCATACAGAAAACCGAAAATATAATAAATACGGCATGCGCAGTAAAACGGGTAAATATCTTGTGAAGTGTCCGTTTTGTGAAAATTCATATACGGTAGCTGTGGAAATGGGAAGGGCTTTTGTCTGTACCAATTGCAATGGAATAGCAGGTTTAGAGCATGTTGTAAGAGAAATAACCGCACAGTCACAGCTGCATGAGATGCATGATGTACTTATCGATAATCATAATCTGGATGAAATCGATGATGTGAGAGATGCAGGAAATAACAGCGAAGCTGCTGATGAAATCCGTGATATTATGGAACGTTTTATATTCGCTGTTTCTACGAAGGACAAAGAGTATATTCTTTCAAAGCTGCATCGGTCCGGGCTAAGCAGTTCCATGACTGATGAACAACGTTTTCAAAAATTTAAAAGGACATCCATAGGGAAGTATTTGGGAAATGAAAATATTGGCTTGAAGGATGCCACTTATTTAAGCGGTTATCCGTGGCCTGAGGGGTATAGTATGCTTCAGTCCATTGTGGATGGCGATGTGGATTTTGACGGTGACGGAATACCGGACAATACCTTAAGAGGCTATCAGCATTTTGAAGTCACATTAAATGACGGGGAAGTATTCGATGTGTATTTCTTTGAAGGTGAAGATAAAAATTGGACGTTGCGTATTTTATAACGTAATGCTCAGAGTTAACTGATTATTTTATGGGTGGAAATGTATGAGTAATGCAAAAGATAAACGAATTAGAAAACTAAAGAAAAAACGTATATGGCCTTCTGTATTGGGATTGTTATTAATTTCTTTTATTTTTGGAATTATGTTTCTTGTACTTATGGCTTTTGCCAGTATTGATGTTATTCAACGTAAATTAATAGAAAGCAACAGTCAGGCTGTGATAATTGCAAACGCATTTGAAACTTATGGAAGTGGCAGCGATGAAGATATTCAGGCGACTGTTTTGGCAAATATACAAGCATTACCTGAAATAGAAACGGTATGGGTGGCAGATAGAAACGGTAATAAGCTTTGGTCAAATAATGATATGACACCTGACAGAGAAAGTGTTATAAGTTTCTTGTGGGTGGATGAAAGTGTTTTACACCTGATCGTAGAAGAAGATGAAGAGAAATTCATAACGATAGACGAAAACGGTGTGGTATTTAATCAAAGTTTTATTTCCGAAATTATTAATGTAATCAAGACAGATCAAGGTGTTTTCTTTGGCAATCAAAAAGAAAGTGCAATGATTCATTTTCGGGTTTGGTTTATGCAGGAAATAAATGATTTAGAAGTTTATGTACTGCAGACGATATATGTATATGGCTATGATTTTCTAATGCTGCTTTTGTGTATAGTGTTATTTGGAATCATGATTGCAGTTTTTATACTGTATTATCTGATTTCCTTCATCAGCGTTATTGTGAGTATGCGCAGAACTACAAAGATTATTTATACAGACATGGTTACCGGCGGAAATAACTGGTTGCATTTTGTAAAGAGGGGTAACGGTCTGTTATTAAGAAAGTCCAATTCGCATAATTATGCTGTCATTCATTTGAAAATGCGTAAATATCGTAGCTTTTGCACTTGTTTTGGTGTTAAAGAGGGCGAAAATCTGATAGAGAATTTATATCATGTGCTTAAGAAGAATATAAAACAGAACGAGGCAATGGCGCATCATGAGAACGCAGAGTTTGGCTTGTTACTTACATATCATGATGAGCAACAGTTGCTTGCCCGCATTGAGGCATTAGAAAGTGCCTTGGATGCAGTGTTGCCAAAGATGAAATTATATTTTGCTGTAGGAATTTATCAGGTTCATTCAAAAGAAAGAGATATTGACCAGTTATATAATAATGCATTGTTAGCTTGTGATATGCTTGGAGAAGAAGCAGAGAATCAGATTGCTTTCTTTGATGTGGAGATGAATAAGCAGAGATTGTGGGAACGTAAAGTCGAGGATGATATGGATGCAGCATTAATAAATCGCGAATTCCAGATTTATTTACAACCTAAGATTAGTACTGTTCAAGAATCTTTGGCTGGTGCTGAGGCCTTGGTAAGATGGATTCATCCCAAGGAAGGCTTCATACCACCTAATAGATTTATCCCTATTTTTGAGCGAAATGGCTTTATTTTAAAGCTGGATGATTATATGTTGGAAGAGATTGCCAGACAACAGGCACAGTGGATAAATCAGGGACGCAGGGTAGTACCTATATCCGTTAATATTTCCAGAGCACATTTTGCCAGAGAGGATTTGGCAGAGCATATTTGCAGTATTGTTGATAAGTATGGAGTGCCGCATCAGGTCATCGAGCTGGAATTAACAGAAAGTGCGTTCTTTGATGATAAAAATGTACTTCTTCAGACCGTAAAGAAACTCAGAGAATCCGGTTTTATCGTTTCTATGGATGATTTTGGGGCAGGGTATTCCTCACTGAACTCATTAAAAGAACTGCAGCTGGATGTGTTGAAATTAGATGCTGATTTTTTCCGTGGAATAGATATGCAGGAAAGAGGTCTGCTTATAGTTTCTGAAGTAATAGATATGGCAAAGAAGTTGAATATGAAGATTGTTGCAGAAGGTATTGAGAGCAGGGAACAGGTTGACTTCTTGACAGAACAGGAATGTGATTTAATACAGGGATACTTTTTTGCTAAACCCATGCCGGTTTCCGAGTTTGAAGAAAAATACAGTTAGTCTATACACATGAAATGAGGCGCCTATGAAGTACGTTATAACTTGTCCGTTTTGTAATAATACATTTACAGTTGACGGTGAACAAACAAAAGAATTTATATGTCCTACCTGTGGCGGTCCGGCAAATCCGGACAATGCGGTGTCTGCCCATGATACCGAGATGGAGGAAGCACAAAGAAAAATCAGTGTTAATTTAGCAGTAAAAAAGGCGATGCTTGAAAAAGAACGGGAAGAGAAACTGGAAGCAGAAAAGCGGGAAAGCCTTGCTTTAAAAAATGCATTGATTCGAGGCGGAATATGTGCCGGTTTCATTGTTTTACTTAGCTTATCCATGGTTATGTGCGGTAAATAAAATGGCAGGGTATCATTGTAATTAAAATTATCTTGACTTTTTTATGGTGTCTCGTTAAAATAGCAAGTAGTTAAAAGCATTGAAGGTGTTCAGTAGCAATTCATTTTCTTACAGAGAGAGGAAGCCACCGGCTGTAAGCTTCCTTAAGTTCAGATGATGCGTGAATTTCCCACCGGAGCTTCCGATTTTAAATCCATAGGAGAGTAGAGTCGGACGTGTACGCGCGTTAAGCGTTTAGAGTGCCCACAGGATTGATGTGGGAAATTGGGTGGTACCACGGAGTAAATTCGTCCCTTGCATATTCGTATGCAAGGGATTTTCTTATGTGCGAACCTTATATTGCAACGCAATTTGAGGTCTGCTTATGAGAGCATAGGCTTTAACAACGAAAGGAGAACATGATGAACGCAAATTTGGAACAGATTAAAGCAGAGATTCTTGCGGGAGCAGAAGAACTTACTTCTTCCAAAGAAGTATATGAATTCAAGAAAAAATTCTTAGACGGTAAAACCGGTAAAATCGGACTCTTAATGCGTGAGATGAAAAACATTGCGCCGGAAGAAAGAGCTGCTTACGGTAAAGGTGTGAATGAATTAAAGGAATGGGCTTTAGAGTTCCTTGGCGGTTTGGATGAAAAGATGAAAGCCAAAGAATTACAGGCTCGTTATGAAGCTGAAAAGATTGATATTTCCCTTCCTGCAGTAACGGTAAAAGAAGGTAATTTACATCCCATTACTTTGGTTCGTAACCAGATTATTGATATTTTTGCAGGTATGGGATTTGAGATATTTGAAGGTACTGAAATTGAAACCGATTATTATAACTTTACTGCATTAAATACGCCCCAGGATCATCCGGCCAGAGATATGCAGGATACCTTTTACTTAAGCCCTGAGTTTTTGTTAAGAACACAGACTTCAGCAGGCCAGATTCACGTAATGGAAAACAAAAAGCCCCCTATTAAGATTTTGTCTCCCGGTAAAGTTTTCCGTTCCGATGATGATGCAACCCATTCCCCTATGTTTACCCAGATGGAAGGTCTTGTAGTGGATAAAGGCATTACCTTATGTGATTTGCAGGGTATGTTAGATGAGTTTGTAAAGAAGATTTACGGTGAGGGTACCAAGACCCGTCTGCGTCCTTCTTATTTCCCTTTTACAGAGCCTTCAGTAGAAGTAGACTGTAGCTGCTTTGAATGTGGCGGTAAGGGATGTAAGCTTTGTAAGGGTACCGGCTGGATTGAAATTTTAGGTGCAGGTATTGTAAATAACAAAGTTCTGGAAAATTGCGGTATTGATTCTAATGAATACAGCGGACTTGCATTCGGTATCGGTATCGAGCGTACTGCAATGCTTAAGTACGGAATTAACAATATCAAATTGTTATTTGAATCCGACGTTAAAGTGTTGAGCCAGTTGAATGATAAATAAGCAGAAGATTTTGGAAAGGATTGGTAAACAGATATGATAACCCCATTAAGTTGGTTAAAGGATTATGTAGATATCGATATTACACCTCAGGAACTGGAAGAAAAACTGTTTTCCTGCGGTTTTGAAGTAGAAGAATTGTATGAAGTAGGAAAAGACATCAGTAAAGTAGTGGTAGGGCTTGTGCTGGAATGTGAACCCATTCCCGATACCCATTTGCATGTATGTAAAGTGGACTGTGGCGAACATGGTCAGTTCCAGATTTGCTGTGGTGCAGACAATGTAGAAGCAGGTGGCAAATTCCCTACAGCTTTAGTAGGTGCAACGGTTTATGCAACCGCTAAGGACCACAAGACTGTGGAAGGCGTAATGACTATCGGAAAAGGCAAGCTACGTGGCTATGAATCCTTTGGTATGCTCTGTTCCGGCGTAGAGCTGGGCGTCAGCGAAGATATGTATCCCGGTGCAGGCTATAACGGACTGCTTGTTTTACCCGAAGATGCACCTGTTGGTGCTGATGTAAAACCTATTTTGGGACTGGACGACTGGATTTTTGACATTGCCATTACCGCAAACCGTCCTGACTGCCAGAGCATCGTAGGTATTGCAAGAGAAGTGGCTGCCGTACTGGAAAAAGAATGTAAGGCTCCTGATTTAAGCTATACCGAAGACGATGTGACTTTAGATGGTTTCAATGTTACCGTAGATTGTCCCGAACTTTGCCACAGATACAGTGCCCACTATGTGCATGATGTGAAAATTGCAGAGTCTCCTGCATGGATGAAGAGAAGGCTGGCACTTGTAGGCATTGGTGCCATCAACAATGTGGTAGATATTACCAACTATATCTTAAAAGAACTGGGTCAGCCCATGCATGCATTTGATTATACAACCTTAGAAGGCAATGCCATCCATGTACGTCGTGCAAAGGAAGGCGAA
>JAZNNL010000027.1:0-15641 GCA_045580245.1 Lachnospiraceae bacterium | reverse complement strand
AAAACTATTTAAAAGAACCGCTTGAAGTAAATAATATACCTCATGGAGGAGGTTGCTTAAGTGTGGTGTTAATCACTGTAGCAATTTGTGTCGGGATATGTTTACTGGCATTGATACTTGGAGTAGCGATTCCGGGGGCAGTGATTAGCTTTTTTGTGTATATAGTAGTGATAGTTGCTTTGTTTTCTATTGGAAGACGTTAAAAAATTGACCAATATACACTATAAAGAATTATGATTTGTGCATAATAACGAATAATATGTACTTGCTATTTTAGACGACTTGCGATAGACTTGTAATCAGAGAGGCGAAAATATAACAGGAGGTATGATTTCTATGACAGATAATGAATTATTGGTTGCAATGTCGAATCTTTTGGATAAAAAGTTAAAACCTATTGAAGACAAGATTTCTGCTATAGAATTGACTTTGGAAAATCAGATATTTCCCAGATTGCAAAATATAGAATCCTGTTACACCGGTACTTATAGCAGATATAAGCAGGGTGTATCAGATATGGAAGCCTTAAAAGAAGATATGTCAATTGTAAAACATGTTGTAGCAGAGCATAGTATGAAGATAAAGCAAATGGCTTAATCACGATAAAAAAGTACCGTTAGATCTATGAGGAATCATAGGTTTAACGCTTTTTTTGTTTTTACAGAAAGCGGACAATGAATCTTTCCTTTTTTGTCCAAATATGATACAATACAAAAGTATAAGTTTTAGTGTAAAATGGGAGGAATGTGGAAATGAAAAAAGTATATAAGATGCTTGCAGTTGCGCTGATGACTATAATGTGTATTGGTTTGACTGCATGCAGCAACAGAACCCCTGTCAGCGTGTCTGACTTTAATGAAATCATGGAAGAAAAGGGATTTGAGATAGTGGATGCAACCGGACAAGTGGCACCGGAGAGTATTACGGCTATCAGCATTGCGGTTAATGAAGATTATCAGATTGAATTGTATGAAATGGTGTCGGATGCTACTGCGACAGCTGTTTTTGCTGAAAACAAAGACATTTTTGAAGATTATGCAATTGGCAGTGCGACTACCATTTCCAAGAATATCATGAACTATGCGTATTACTCGGTTACAAGTTCCGGTACGTATTATGCGCTTTCAAAAATTGGCAACACCATGATTTATGTGGTAGCAGATGCAGAATACAAAGACGAGATTTCGGAAATCTTAAAAGAACTGGGCTATTAAGTGCAAAAGGGTTACAAAGAGAGGGGCCTGTAGGAAACTTTTTATAGGTAAAAGAGAGGTCTTATGGATTGTAAAGAATTTGAAAAGATGATACCGGCATTTGTGGCAAATAATATGGACTATAAAGAATTGAAAAGATTTATGGAACATGCCGAAAAGTGTCCGGAATGTACGGAAGAATTAACGATTCAGGTGCTGATTTCTGAAGGCATGGTACATTTGGAGGATGGCGGTAACTTTGATTTACAAAAAGAAATGCGATGGCGGTTGGAAGAAGCAGAGCGTGGCATAAGGATGCATAAAATGTTCCGCAACATCTGCATCACTTCGATACTTACCGCAATATTGGCCATTGTGGCAGTAATTTTATTTGTACTCTAAAGGAGACAGACCTTTATGAATGGTAAAATAGTGTTGATTGACGGTCACAGCATCTTAAACAGGGCATTTTACGGCGTTCCCGACTTAACCAATGCAGAAGGGATGCATACCAACGCAATCTATGGATTTTTAAATATTATGTTTAAGATTCTGGAAGAGGAAAAGCCGGATTATCTGGCAGTAGCCTTTGACAGAAAGGAACCTACTTTCAGACATGAAATGTACAAAGAGTATAAAGGAACCAGAAAGCCCATGCCGACCGAACTTAGGGAGCAGGTTCCCGTGATGAAAGAATTATTGACTGCAATGGGAATCTGTATCAAAGAACATGCAGGATGGGAAGCTGACGATATTCTGGGCAGTATTGCAAAGTTATCTGAAAAAAACGGGTTGGAAGTAGCACTGGTATCCGGCGACAGGGATTTATTACAGATAGCTTCCGACCATATTAAAATCCGTCTTCCTAAGACAAAAGGCGGAAAAACTGAAATAGAAGACTATTATGCAAAAGACGTATTAGAAAAATATCAGGTTAATACAGAACAGTTTATTGAATTAAAAGCCTTAATGGGTGATGCATCGGATAACATTCCCGGGGTTCCCAAGATCGGGGAAAAAACAGCTACGGATTTACTGGTGACCTACGGCTCCATTGAGAATATTTACGCACATCTGGACGAGATTTCCAAAAAGTCCGTCAGGGAAACCCTTGCAGCAAACAGAGAACTGGCTGATTTGAGTAAAATATTGGCAACAATCAAAACGGACTGTGATTTGGATTTTGTTTACGAGGATGCCAAAGCAGAAGGCTTTTATACCAAAGAAGCTTATGTTTTATGTAAAAAACTGGGCTTTAAGAATATTCTAAGCCGTTTTGATGCACAGACAGTGGAAACCACTGACGAAATAAAATCACAATTTCAATCCATAACGGACAAGCAGGCAGCAAGTGCTTATTTTGATAAAGCAACAGAAGCTGACGTCGTGGGAGTAGCGGTATTAACCGACGGCAAGAGTGCAGAAGATATTGTAGGACTGGCACTGGCTTTTGAAGATGCGGACACAAAAGCGATGCAGGTTGCGTTTCTGCCTGTAACCGGAGAAATACAAAGCACGTTTCTGGCAGAGAGTCTGTTACGTTTATCCCAAAAGACTGCATTGTCATTTTGTGATATCAAGAAGCATTATGCGTATTTAATGAAAGACAATACAGATACCTTTTTTGATATATTAATTGCGGCATATTTATTAAATCCTTTAAAGAATGATTATGATGCGGAATCCATAGCCGGAGAACATCTGGATTTGGTCATACCCGGCGCATCAGAAGTATTTGGAAAAACGCCCCTTGCATCTGCCTATCTGTTGCATCCCGAAAAAGTAACAGAATATGCATGTTACGGTGCTTATACCGCTTATGCTTCTAAAAAAGTTTTGGAACAGAAGCTGGAAGATGCCGGTATGCTGAAACTATTCAGAGAAATAGAGATGCCCCTGTCTTTGGTTTTGTATGATATGGAGCAGTTGGGTATTTTGGTACGTCCTGAGGAGTTAAAGGAGTACGGTGAAAAACTGACCGGACGTATCGCAGAGCTGGAAACGCGGATTCACGAAGCCGCAGGGTGCGATTTTAATATCAATTCCCCGAAACAGTTGGGAGAAATATTGTTTGAAAAAATGCAACTGCCCGGCGGAAAGAAGACGAAGACCGGTTATTCCACTGCTGCGGATGTACTGGAAAAATTGGCACCGGAACATAAAATAGTAGCGGATATATTAGAATACAGAGGTCTTGCTAAATTAAAGTCCACCTACGCGGACGGACTGGCTTCCTGTATTGCGGCAGACGGTCGTATTCATTCCAATTTTAACCAGACCATTACAGCTACGGGACGAATCAGTTCTACAGAGCCCAATTTACAGAACATCCCCATGCGTATGGAGCTGGGCAGACGAATCCGTAAGGTTTTTGTGCCTAAAGAAGACTTTTTGTTTACTGACGCGGATTATTCCCAGATTGAGTTGCGCGTACTGGCGCATATGTCAGGGGATGAACAGTTAATAGAAGCATACAGGTCCGAACAGGACATTCACCGGATTACGGCATCCAAGGTATTCCACACCCCCTTTGAGGAGGTGACGGAATTGCAAAGAAGGAATGCAAAAGCAGTCAATTTTGGTATTGTATACGGTATCAGTTCCTTTGGTTTGAGTCAGGACTTAAGCATTACCAAGAAAGAAGCTGCGGCTTATATAGACCAGTATTTTGCAACGTATCCCGGCATTAAAACATTCTTAGACAAACTGGTAACAGATGCAAAAGAAAAAGGCTATGCCATTACCATGTTCGGCAGAAGACGTCCGGTACCGGAACTTGCATCCAATAATTTCATGCAACGTGCTTTTGGGGAACGTATTGCCATGAATTCCCCGATTCAGGGAACGGCAGCGGATATTATGAAAATTGCCATGATAAAGGTTTGGGAAGCACTTCGTGCAGAAAAACTGGAGTCCAGGCTGATTTTGCAGGTACATGACGAATTATTAATTGAGACTGCAAAAGGTGAAGAAGATAAAGTTGCTGCGATTTTAAGTAAGTGCATGAAAGAAGCGGCGGATTTATCGGTAGAGCTTGCTATTGATATGCATACCGGCAGTGACTGGTATGAAGCAAAGTAGTCCGGTACAGGTAAAAATGATTCGGATAGTTAAAAGATAAAGAAAGGTTATACTATGCGGTTAATCGGAATTACCGGCGGAGTGGGAGCCGGGAAGTCGGAAATTTTATCCTTTATCAGAAAACATTATAACTGCAAAATCTATCTGGCTGATGAGGTGGCACATCTGGTACAGCAGCCCGGCGAAAAATGTTATGAGGAAATCGTAGCACTTTTGGGTGAAGAAATTCTATCAGAGGACGGCACCATTCACAGAGGAAAAATGGCAGAAGCTATTTTTAGGGATGAGGAATTGTTAGCCGGAGTCAACGCCATAGTGCATCCGGCGGTAAAGCAGTATCTCATAAGAGCGGTGGAAGAGGCTTTTAAAGAAGGAACGGTGGAATTGTTCTTTATTGAGGCGGCGCTCTTGATTGAATGCGGATACAAAGATTTTGTGGATGAAATGTGGTATATTTACGCATCCGATGAGGTGCGCAGGCAGAGGCTGATGCAAAACAGGGGGTATAGCCCTGAAAAAATCACTCGGATTATGGAGAGTCAGTTAACAGATGCGCTATTTCGGGAGAACGCAGATTTTGTCATAGACAACAGTGGTACGCTTTCTGATGCGTACAACCGGATTAAAGAGAGACTGGAGGCATACACGTGGCAGGATTAACACAGGGAAATACAGTATTTGGATTGGATATCGGTACCAGAAGCATTGTAGGTACGGTTGGGTATAAGGTAAAGGACCGCTTTGTGGTGGTTGCCCAAAAAGTAATGGAGCATGAAACCCGTGCCATGATGGACGGACAGATTCATGATATCAAAAAAGTAGGAGAAACCATTACTGCGGTAAAAGAAGCCTTGGAAGCGGAAACAGGAACCAAGCTGGAAGGCGTATGTATTGCGGCGGCAGGTCGTGTGCTTAGAACGGTAACTACCCACGTGGATTTTCCTTTTACGGAAGAGCATACCGTGGGAGAAGAAGATATGTATGCATTGTCCGCTATGGGAGTGGAGCAGGCATATGCAGAATTCTCCGGCGGAAATGACTTAGATATGAAGTTTTATTGTGTAGGGCATTCCATTATCCGCTACTACATGAACAATTATCCTATCGGTAATCCTCAGGAGCATAAGGCAAGCAGTATCGGGGCAGATATGATTGTTACCTTTTTACCGGAGGATGTAGTAGATGGTTTGTATAAAGCCGTAGAACTGGCAGGTTTAAGAGTGGAAAACCTGACATTGGAGCCTATAGCTGCAATTCAGGTTGCAATTCCTGAAAAGTTCAGAATGCTTAATATCGCGCTGGTGGACGTGGGTGCAGGTACCTCCGATATTTCCATTACCAAGGACGGTGCCATTGTGTCCTATGGTATGATACCGGTAGCCGGAGACAGCCTGACGGAAGTAATTGCCCAGCACTGTCTGGTAGATTTTAATACCGCAGAACAGATAAAGAGAGATATGGAAGGGGCTCTGGAGCGTGAAAAGGCTGCCAAGGCAGCAGGCAGAGCCATTGCAGAAGAAGATAAAATAGCGTTTATGGATATTATGGGACTGCCTCAGTATATCAGTGCAACTGAAGTATGTGAGATAATTGCTCCCTACATTGACCGCATGACCGACCAGGTTGCCGAATGCATCAAGGAATTAAACGGCGGTAAATACGTAAGTGCGGTATTCGTTGTAGGTGGTGGCGGCAAGGTACCCGGATATACCGAAAAGCTTTCCGAAAAGTTAGAGGTTGTAAAAGAAAGAGTGGCAATCCGCGGCGGAGAAGTGATGGGTATGATTGACTTCCCCGAAGGTATCGAAAAGAGTTCCCTGTTGGTAACCCCCATAGGTATTTGTCTGACTTTCTATGAGCAGAACAATAATTTTGTATTTGTAACCTTTAATGAGGAACGCTTCAAAGTATATGATAACGGTAAGCTTTCCGTTGTGGATGTGGCAATGCAGGCAGAATTCCCTAATGACAGACTCTTCCCGAAGAGGGGTAGCGAATTAAACTACACCGTAGAGGGAAAAGCGCGCATGAAGCGCGGAGAACTGGGAGAGGCTGCAATTATTACCGTTAACGGGGAGCCTGCAGACATACATACTCCCATTAAGAGCAATGATGTGATTAGTGTGATGCCCTCCACCGCAGGTGCGGCAGCCAAAATGGAAATCGGCAATCTCCCTGAACACCATCAATCCATTACCGTATCCGTAAACGGAAAGAAAGTAGTGTTGCCTAAGTTTGCAAGGGTAAACGGACAGTTACAGTCTGCCTACTATGAAATCAAAGACGGCGACAATATTGAAATGCAAAACTACTATACCGTAGCGCAGATTCTGGAGTTTATGGATGTGATACTGCCGCAGGAAACTGCCATTGCAGTAAACAATGCGCCTACGGACAGAGAGTGTGCGGTATATGAAAACTTTACCGTTGTATGGGGAGATGAAGCAGAAAACATTGCCAAAGCCCTGCGTGAAGCGGAAGAAGAAGCCAGACGGGCAGAAGAGGAAGCAAAGCGTGCTGCCGAAGAAGCGTTGCGCTTAGAAGAAGAGGCAAGACTGAAAGAAGAACAGGCTGCAAAAGAGGCGGAAGCCTTAAAAGCAGAGGAAGAGAAGAAAGCAGCAGATGCAGAGGCACAAAAGGCGCAGGTAACGGATGCGGCTGCTTCACAGAATGCAAAAACTGATTCGGAAAGTGCAGAGGATTCCGACAATGCAGAAGCTTTAACAGAAGATGAAACACCGGCACCGGTTATTCATGACATCTGGGTGATTGTAAATGGTGCTCCGTTAAAGATGTCCGGCAAAGCGGCTTATGTTTATGTGGATGTTTTCGATTACATAGAATTCGATTTAACCAAGCCTCAGGGCAGTGGTATCCATACCACCTTAAACGGTGTGCAGGCGGAATATTTAAAAGAAATATTTGACGGCGATGTAATTGAAGTTTACTGGAAAAAGTAATTAATTTGTGCCTGTTGTCAGAGTTTGCAGGTAGAGGAAAGGTTGTAAATTGATATGAGGTTTTGCAGTATAGCCAGTGGCAGCAGCGGCAACTGTATCTATGCAGGTTCCGAAGCAACGCATTTACTGGTGGACGTTGGCATCAGTGGGAAAAGGACAGAAGAAGGACTGCATAAGCTGGGATTGACGGGAGCGGATATTGATGGAATATTTATTACCCATGAACATTCAGACCATATTGCCGGGCTGGGTGTGCTTTGCAGAAAGTACAGTATTCCTGTTTTTGCAACCCGCGGTACCATTCAGGCGATTTTAAAAAGTGGCGGTAAAAATGCACCGGACGCATCTTTGTTTCATGAAATTGAAGCTGACAGAAAACTCATTATAAAGGATATGACGGTATCCCCCATGCGGATATCCCATGATGCGGCAGAGCCAGTAGGCTACCGGATTGGCTACGAGGATAAAAAGGTGGCCATATGTACGGATCTGGGTATTTATAATGATTATACCGTAGAGTGTTTAAAAGGGATGGATGCTTTGTTACTGGAAGCCAATCATGATATCAATATGTTGCAGGTAGGTCCCTATCCGTATTATTTAAAACAGCGGATTTTGGGGGATAGGGGGCACTTGTCTAACGAAAATGCCGGAAGACTTTTAAACAGAATCTTACATGATAATTTACAGACCATTTTGTTGGGACACTTAAGCAAGGAAAACAATATGCCGGAGCTTGCCTATGAAGCGGTGCGGATGGAGATTACAATGGGAGATTCCCCCTACAAAGCAGATGATTTCAGGATTCACGTGGCAGACAGAAGTGAAGTGTCACCCGTCATTCAATTGTAAAACTGAAATAACCGGATGTTTTAAGACGGATTCGGATAAAAAGAAATACTTGTCAAAAATAAGCAGTCGGGACTATAATAAACGTTATATGTAAGTCCATACAGGACAGAAAGGTGTATGAAACATGAAGAAAACAATTATTACGGTAGTAGGTAAAGATACAGTAGGTATCATTGCAAGAGTATGTACCTATCTTGCAGAAAATAAGATTAATATTCTGGATATTTCCCAGACAATTGTACAGGGATATTTTAATATGATGATGGTGGTAGATACTTCCGAAAGCTTAAAGCAGCATGGTGACATGGCTGATGATATGGACAAACTGGGAGAAGAAATCGGTGTTATTATCAAATGTCAGAAAGAAGAAATCTTCGACCAGATGCATAGAATTTAAGGAGAACTACTATGATTAACATATATGAAGTTGTGGAAACCAACAACATGATTGAAAAGGAAAATCTGGACGTCCGTACCATTACGCTGGGTATCAGTTTGTTGGACTGTATCGATTCAGATCTTTCCAAATTAAATGATAAGATTTATAAAAAGATTTATGAAGCCGCTAAGGATTTAGTAAAAACCGGGGAAGAAATTTCCAGAGAATATGGTATTCCTATTGTAAATAAGCGTATTTCTGTTACCCCCATTGCCTTAATCGGTGGTGCGGCATGTAAAACAGTGGAAGATTTTGCAAGTATTGCAAAGACTTTGGATAAAGTAGCCCATGAAGTAGGGGTCAACTTTATTGGCGGTTATTCCGCACTGGTAAGTAAGGGCATGACTCCGGCAGAAGAATTGTTAATCCGCTCCATACCTCTGGCACTGTCCCAGACAGAAAGAGTGTGCAGTTCCGTAAATCTTGGTTCTACCAAAACCGGTATTAATATGGATGCGGTACGTTTGATGGGTGAAATTATTAAAGAAACCGCTGAATATACAAAAGAAGATGATTCTTTGGGTTGTGCAAAACTGGTTGTATTCTGTAACGCACCGGATGATAACCCCTTTATGGCAGGTGCATTCCATGGTGTGACAGAAGCGGATAAGATTATTAATGTAGGTGTCAGTGGTCCCGGTGTAGTAAAAACCGCACTGGAAAAAGTGCGTGGTGAAAGCTTTGAAATTTTGTGTGAAACCATTAAGAAAACTGCATTTAAGGTTACCCGTGTAGGACAGCTGGTAGCACAGGAAGCGTCCCAGAGACTGGGTGTACCTTTCGGTATTATTGACTTATCCCTTGCACCCACGCCTGCAGTTGGGGACAGTGTAGCGGATATTCTCTGTGAAATCGGTTTGGAATATGCAGGTGCTCCCGGTACTACCGCAGCCTTGGCTTTGTTAAACGACCAGGTTAAGAAGGGCGGTGTTATGGCATCTTCTTATGTAGGTGGACTTTCCGGTGCATTCATTCCGGTCAGTGAAGACCAGGGCATGATTGATGCAGTAGTTGCAGGTGCTCTTACTTTAGAAAAACTGGAAGCTATGACCTGTGTGTGTTCCGTTGGTCTGGATATGATTGCCATTCCCGGAGATACCAAGGCAACCACCATTTCCGGTATTATTGCAGATGAAATGGCTATCGGTATGGTAAACCAGAAAACCACTGCAGTCAGAATTATTCCCGTAATCGGAAAGGGCGTAGGAGAAACCGTAGAATTCGGCGGATTATTAGGATATGCACCTATTATGCCCGTGAACGGATTCGCTTGTGATAATTTTGTAAATCGTCAGGGTAGAATTCCTGCACCGATTCATAGTTTTAAAAATTAAATATCTTATGGTGTAAATAATATGAATAAAGTGTTTCAAAAAAGCAGACGTTCGTGGAGCTTTTCGCCGACACAAATTATATTGCTGGGATTTTTTGGCGTTATACTGGCAGGTACCTTGTTATTATGTCTGCCATTTGCTACAAGCAGTGGTGAACCGGCAGCATTTGTGGATGCATTATTTACTGCAACCACAAGTGTATGTGTAACAGGTCTTGTGGTGGTAGAAACAGCAGGATATTGGAGTTTGTTCGGTCATATAGTAATTCTTGTTCTAATACAGTGCGGTGGTTTAGGGATTATTTCGTTTACCACAGCAACCTTGCTTATTTTACGAAAAAAAGTAACATTACGTGACAGGATTTTACTGGAAGAGGCTTTTAATTTAAATAGTTTAAGAGGACTGTTACGTTTTTTGAAAAAGGTGTTCCAAGGTACTTTTGTGATCGAGGGGATAGGAATGATAGTAAGTGCAATTTCTTTTGTGCCGGTTTATGGCTTAAAAGGATTATGGTACGCAGTATTTCATTCCATATCAGCTTTTTGTAATGCGGGCTTGGATTTACTGGGTTCCGATAGTCTGATTCCCTTTGAACAGGATGTGTTATTAAATGTCACTACCATGTTTCTAATTGTGGCAGGCGGACTGGGGTTTCCGGTGTGGTTTAATTTAGTTGACAGCATCAGATACGGCATAAAGGAAAAGTGTTCGGCAAGAAGAATTGTACGTAAATGGAATTTACATACCAAAATTGTATTATCTTTTACGTCGGGATTGATTATAGTGGGAGCGGTTATGATTTTTCTGTTAGAAAGACATAATCCCGGTACATTGGGAGGTAAGCCGGTTCCGCAACAGATACTATCTGCCGTGTTTCAATCCGTTACTTTAAGAACAGCGGGATTTTGCACAATTCCACAACAGAATTTAACCGATCCGGGAGCATTTGTATCCATACTTCTTATGTTTGTGGGAGGTTCACCCATAGGTACTGCAGGTGGTATGAAAACGACCACGATTGCCGTATTGATAATTGCAGTTTGGAGTCTCATTCGGGGGAAACAGGAAACCACCGTATTTGGCAGAACCTTATCTACGGAAAGTATCCGGAAAGCATTAGGCGTGGTAACCATCAGTATTGCTGCAGTGGGGACAGCAATTTTACTGTTATTGATTTTTGAAGATGGAAGCTTTATGGATTCGGTCTATGAGGTGGTAAGTGCGACAGCGACTGTTGGTTTATCAAGAAATTTTACGGGAAGTATGGGGGCTATAGGAAAAGTTATTATTATTATTTGTATGTATTTAGGAAGAATTGGTCCTATTTCATTAGCAATTGCATTGGGGAAAAAGAAAACTCCCAAAGGATATTACAGTTTCCCCACGGAAGATATTCCTGTGGGATAAATATTTGATATTGTCTGTGAGAGACGGAATGAGAGGAATATATGAAAAGAAATCCTGAGAAACAGTCCTTTGCCGTTATTGGATTAGGAAAATTCGGTAGTCATGTAGCGATGGAACTTGCCGCGGCAGGTGCCCATGTGCTTGCGATTGATATTGAAGAAGAAAGAGTAGCAGATATTGCAGAAAATGTAACTTATGCTGTCAAAGCAGATGTGTGTGACAGTAAGGCTATGCAGGCGTTGGGCTTGTCTAATATGGATGCAGTTATTGTGGCAATTACAGGCAGCCTGGATGCCAGCATTATGGCTACCATTATGGCAAAAGAAGCAGGCGTAAAAATGGTAATCGCTAAAGCAAAAGAAGAAATGCATGCGAAAATTCTACAGAAAACAGGGGCTGACAGAGTTGTAATTCCGGAGAGAGAATCAGGTATCAGAGTAGCGCATAATATTCTGGCTGGTAATTTTCTTGAATTTATTGAAATATCAGAGCGTGTACGCATGGTAGAAGTGGAAGTAAAACCTGAGTGGGTAGGAAAGAGTTTAAAAGAATTAAAGCTAAGAAATAAATACCAGGTCAATGTGATTGCTTTGAAAGAAAATGCGGATAGCGATGCAATAATTAACATTGACCCTGATATGAAATTGAGGGAAGGAATGTCTCTCTGGCTGGTATTGGATAAAAACAATGTAGAAAAAATTTCTTAATTTTACACAATAAGGATTATAGGATTACAATTTTCCGGCGGTACTCATTTCGGATGGGGCTGCCGGTTTTTTGTGCGATGAGACCTTCATAAACGTGAGCAGCAAAAATATCCTGATACAATTGTTTTTTTGCAACAGGGGCCAACGTTTTCTCTGTATCAGCCAGTTTGGATATCACAGGAATGCGGCTGTTTTTCAGCACACCCAGTAAGGGTGCGGATTTTTCTTTAAATCCCAGAATGCGGATGTACTGTGCATAGCCGTTTTCAGCATACAGAGCCAAATCGTCCTTTTTGATATCCAAAAGAATATGCAACAGGCAACGGCTGAGGCGCGTGTACGTAATATCCTTGGATTTTAACAACTCACAATAACTGCGAAAAGAAATATATTTTTCCAAGTGTCCGGCTATTTTATCGGATATGGCCTGGGAAATATCCATATATTCTGTATAGCCTTCTTCCTGTAAGCTGTATAGTTTATAAAGAAGCAGACCGGAAAGTGAATCTTCGGAAACCATATGGTTAAGAGACAATTCTCTTTCCAGAATAGAAAGGGAGACCTCAGGCATATATCCGTCCAGCCCATTGGTTGTGGCAGTATCATATACCAGATTACGGATAGCAGTGGCAGAACTGAACCCATGGCTTGGGAGCAGGGGAGCGCTATAGTGGCTTCCTTGCCGCTTTATGGTATAGGTTTCCATAGAGGTGTTAAAAAAGCGTAACGCCTTGAGATATTCGATTCCTAAAATGTTGTTGGGGGACTGTAAGACCGTGGAAATCACCTGTATTTGTTGCGCAGATAACCTATTGTCCGAAGACAGGTAGTGTTCCAAAGCCTGTGAGCGGGCAACGGGAAAGGAAACACCTTTTGCCAGTGCCCCGGTAAGGGCATCTTTAAAGACCGGAGGCTCAGTGGTAAGTATGTCTGCGATGATATTTAAAAGTTTTATATCGCCGCATTCACTGCCAAAACAGATGGCATCTGCATGTAATTCATGTAAGAGGGAAACGGCGCCTTTGGCAAAATATTCTGCACTGCCGCATGAAAAACAAACCGGTAATTCGATTACCAGATCAGCCCCACAAAAAAGGGCGGATTCGCATCTTGCATATTTGTCAAGAAGAGCGGGCGTGCCCCGTTGCACAAAATTTCCGCTCATGATGACGATCACATAATCTGCTTGGGATAATTCTTTTGCTTTTTCTATTTGGTATAAATGACCGTTATGAAACGGATTATATTCTGCAATAATACCTACGGTTTTCATAGAACCTCCGTTATATTTCACTTCATTTTTCAAAGATTTTGCCTTGTATACAATCTATATTTCTAGTATAATATATGTGGAACATTTTGCAAAGAAGATTATGGGAACAATTTACCGTTATTGTCACGGTATCAGTATATACAGGCTTTAATATGTTACTTGAAAGGAGAAAGGGAATGTCCTACATTGACCTGATTAAAGAGAGAGCAAAGATTGACAGAAAAACCATTGTGTTGCCGGAAACTACAGATAAAAGAACGTTAATTGCAGCAGCCAAAATTGTAGAAGAAAAAATTGCCAATATCATTATGATTGGGGATGAAGAAAAAATCAGGGACGGTGCAAACTGGCTGGAAGTAGATTTGGATGGCGTTATGGTGATTAATCCCAAAACTACGGAAAAACTGGAGGAATACGTTAACGTATTGTATGAAACCAGAAAAGCCAAAGGCATGACGCCGGAAAAAGCAAGAGAAATCTTAACAACGGATTATCTGACTTTTGGCATTGTAATGGTAAAGAATAATGATGCTGACGGTATGGTAGCAGGTGCCTGTCATTCTACTGCCGATACATTACGTCCCGCATTACAGATTTTAAAAACAGCACCCGGTGTAAAACTGGTATCCGCATTCTTTATTATGGATACGGTAATGAAAGACCAGGGCGAAAACGGTACCTTTTTGTTTGCTGACTGTGGCTTAAATCAGGATCCCACACCGGAAGAACTGGCTGCCATTGCAGAAACCAGTGCGAGAAGTTTTAAATCTTTAGTAGGTCCGAAACCTGTGATTGCCATGCTTTCCCACTCTACAAAGGGAAGTGCAAAGCACCCGTTAGTAGATAAAGTGGTGGAAGCAACCCGGATTGCCCATGAACAGTACCCGCATCTGGTGTTAGACGGTGAATTGCAGACCGATGCTGCGTTAGTTCCTTCCGTAACCAAAACAAAGGCGCCGGGAAGTGTTGTAGGCGGTAAGGCCAATGTGTTAATTTTCCCCAATCTGGATGCAGGCAATATCGGTTATAAGCTGGTACAGAGACTGGGTGGGGCAGAAGCGTATGGTCCCATGTTACAAGGCATTGCAAAACCGGTAAATGATTTGTCCAGAGGATGCTCCTGGGAAGATATAGTAGGTGTAGTGGCGCTTACAGCCGTACAGGCACAGTTAATATAGATATAGAAGGAGAAGATTTTTTATGAATATTTTAGTGATAAATTGCGGAAGTTCTTCATTAAAGTTCCAGTTAATCAATGCGGTAAATGAAAAGCTGATTGCAAAGGGGCTTTGTGAAAGAATCGGTATTGAGGGAAGCAGAATTGCTTATACTCCCGATGGTGGAGAAAAAGAAATTACGGAAGTAGCCATGGAAAATCATACGGATGCCATCCGTCTGGTACTGGAGGCGCTGACCAATGAAAAGACCGGTGTTGTGAAAAATCTTTCTGAAATCGGTGCAGTGGGACATCGTATTGTACACGGTGGTGAAAATTTCTCCAAGGCAACCATTATTGATGATGAAGTACTTGCTGCAATTGCAGAATGTAGCGATTTGGCTCCTTTGCACAACCCTGCAAACCTGATAGGTATTAACGCTTGTAAAGAACTGATGCCAAAGACACCCATGGTAGCAGTATTTGATACCGCATTCCATCAGACTATGCCGGATAAAGCATATATGTATGGTCTGCCTTACGAATATTATGAAAAATACAAAATCAGAAGATACGGTTTCCACGGCACCAGTCATTCTTACGTAAGTAAGAAAGCAGCAGAAGTTCTGGGTAAGAACTATGAAGATTTAAAGATTATTGTATGTCACTTAGGTAACGGCGCCAGCGTGTCCGCAGTAAAGAACGGACAGTGTGTGGATACTTCCATGGGTCTGACTCCCTTAGAGGGACTTATTATGGGAACCCGTTGCGGTGATATTGACCCTGCCATTATCGAATTTATTGCCCACAAAGAAGGAAAGAGTATTGATGAGATTATGAATATCCTCAATAAGAAATCCGGTGTATTAGGTCTTTCTGATAATTTATCCTCCGACTTCAGAGATATTGAAGCAGGATATTTAAACGGTGATGCAAAGGCAGTGCTTGCAATGGAAACCTTTGCGTACAGAGTAGCAAAATATATCGGTTCCTATGTTGCAGCCATGAACGGCGTAGATGTCATCTGTTTCACTGCCGGTGTGGGGGAAAACGGCCCCATTGTACGCCGGATTATCTGTGATAATTATCTGGGATATCTGGGAATTGAACTGGATGAGGAAGCAAACAACAAGCGGGGAGTGGATATTGCCATTACCACACCTGAAAGTAAAACCGTTGTAATGAGTATTCCTACCAATGAAGAACTGGCGATTGCAAGAGAGACTTATGGGCTGGTGA
>JAZNNL010000026.1:0-14370 GCA_045580245.1 Lachnospiraceae bacterium | reverse complement strand
CCTTAACTACATCACCTTTTTTTACAACGCCGCCTGGTGTTGCATCTTTAACAGAAGCAACGATGATATCGCCAATCTGTGCATATCTTCTTGTAGAGCCACCCATAACTCTGATGCAAAGAAGTTCTTTTGCACCTGTGTTATCAGCAACTTTCAATCTACTTTCTTGCTGAACCATGATATTTCTCCTTCCAAAATAGTAAACATTTTGTGACTAATTATTTTGCGCGCTAATTACTTAGCCTTTTCAACGATTTCAACAAGTCTCCATCTCTTGTCTTTGGACAGAGGTCTTGTTTCCATAACCTTAACGGTATCGCCGATGTTGCATTCGTTGTTTTCGTCATGTGCTTTTAATTTGTAAGTATCTTTTACAATCTTCTTGTAAAGAGGATGCTTTACATAATTTTCAATAGCAACAACGATTGTCTTATCCATTTTATTGCTTACTACTTTACCAGTACGTGTTTTTCTTAAATTTCTATCCACGGTTAAATCTCCTTTCTGAAATTCCGCCCATCATTGGGGCATCCTAATTGATATGAACGCTGAGATTAAGCATTAGCCTTCTCAGTGATGACAGTCTGAATACGAGCAATGTTCTTTCTAACTTCTTTGATTCTTGCTGTATTATCCAACTGATTGGTTGCGTTCTGGAATCTCAAATTGAAAAGTTCTTTTTTAGCAGCAACTAACTCTTTTGCTAAATCTGCTTCTGATTTATTCTTTAAATCTGCTACATACTTATTCATTTGATACACCGCCTTCCAAATCTGCTTTAGAAACAATCTTACACTTACAAGGGAGTTTGTGCATTGCAAGACGTAATGCTTCTTTTGCAGCTTCCTCAGAAACTCCTGCGATTTCAAACATTACACGTCCAGGTTTCACAACTGCTACCCAGTACTCTAATGAACCTTTACCGGAACCCATACGTGTTTCTGCCGGCTTAGATGTTACCGGTTTGTCAGGGAAAATCTTGATCCATACTTTACCGGTACGCTTGGTATAACGGGTAAGCGCGATACGTGCTGCTTCGATCTGATTGGATCTGATCCAGCAAGGCTCGGTAGCTACAAGACCGTATTCACCAAAAGTTAAGGTGTTACCTCTTAAAGCTTTACCTGTCATACTGCCACGGAACTGTTTACGACGTTTTACTCTTTTAGGCATTAACATAACTATTTATCGCTCCCTTCCTGATTTTTAGTGGGAAGAACTTCGCCTTTGTAAATCCATACCTTAACACCAACTTTACCATAAGTTGTGTCTGCTTCAGCGAAGCCGTAATCAATATCTGCTCTCAAGGTCTGAAGAGGAATAGTACCTTCGCTATAGAACTCGGTACGAGCCATATCAGCACCGCCCAGACGTCCGGAGCAGGAAGCTTTGATACCCAGTGCACCAGCCTTCATGGTTCTGCCCATGCAAGACTTCATTGCACGTCTGAAAGATACACGGTTCTCAAGCTGCTGTGCAATGTTTTCTGCAACCAGCTGAGCATCCTTGTCAGGTCTCTTGATTTCCTTGATGTCAACCAGAACCTTCTTATCAGTCATCTTTGCTAATTCATTCTTTGTTACTTCGATTTCTGCACCGCCCTTACCGATAACAACACCGGGTTTTGCAGTGTAGATAATAACTTTTACTCTGTCAGATGCTCTTTCGATTTCAATCTTAGAGATACCTGCAGCATATAATTTCTTCTTCAGATACTTTCTGATGTTGTAGTCTTCTACTAAATAGTCAGAGAATTCTGCATCAGCGTACCATCTGGAATCCCAATCTTTAATAACGCCGACTCTAAGGCCGTGAGGATTAACTTTCTGTCCCATTTTACTTAGCTCCCTTCCTATTTCTTCTCATCCAGAACGATGGTGATGTGGCTCATCTGCTTCTCAATTCTGTATGCTCTACCCTGTGCACGGGGTCTTACTCTCTTCATGGTAGGTCCCTTGTTTGCACAGCATTCAGCAATATAAAGGTTTGCAGCATTCATGCCATTATTGTTTTCAGCGTTAGCGATAGCTGATTCTAACAGCTTCTTAATAACACTGGATGCGTATCTGGGATTGTAAGCCAGAATTGCGAGTGCAGTCTGTACATCCTTGCCTCTGATGGCATCCAATACGAAACATGCTTTCTGAACAGAAACCCTTGCGTAAGATAACTTAGCTGAAGGTCTTGTATCTTTCTGCGCATTTCTTTCTCTCTTAATTTGACTTCTATGTCCTTTAGCCATAGAATTGTCCTCCTTTCAACTTGTCGACTTAAATAACTCAAAAATCCTTGTGTTTCACACAAGCGCGGCTAACGCCGCTTGCGATTTTTTCGTTATCCCTTGCGTTGGAAACAAATGTCTGTTACACAGACGCTTGTTTCCCTTCCGCAAGGTCTATCTTACTTTAGATTTCTTCTCGTCTTTTCCATGTCCTCTGAAGGTTCTGGTTGCTACGAACTCGCCGAGCTTGTGACCAACCATATCTTCGGTTACGTATACAGGAACGTGCTTTCTACCGTCATGTACTGCAATTGTATGTCCCACGAAAGAAGGGAAAATTGTAGAACGACGGGACCAGGTCTTAATAACCTGCTTCTGTCCGGATGCATTCATGGCATCTACTTTTTTCAGTAAGCTCTGGTCTGCGAAAGGTCCTTTTTTCAGTGATCTAGCCATTGTTTTTCCTCCTGTTTTAATAAAAAACTATTATTTGATAGCTTTCCCGTCTCTTCTTCTTACAATCAGCTTGTTAGATTTGTTTTTCTTCTTACGTGTCTTCAAGCCAAGTGCAGGTTTGCCCCAAGGAGTGCTCGGGCCCGGACGTCCGATACCGGTCTTACCTTCACCACCACCGTGAGGATGGTCGTTAGGGTTCATTACAGAACCACGTACTGTAGGGCGGATACCCATGTGACGCTTACGTCCTGCTTTACCGATATTAATCAGGCTGTGGTCAACATTGCCTACAACACCGATGGTTGCTCTACATACCAGAGGAACCATTCTCATTTCGCCGGAAGGAAGTCTTAATGTAGCATACTTACCTTCTTTAGCCATCAGCTGTGCGCTGTTTCCTGCAGAACGAACCAGCTGTCCGCCCTTGCCGGGATATAATTCAACGTTGTGTACCTGGGTACCAACAGGAATTTCAGATAAAGGTAAGCAGTTACCTACTCTTACTTCTGCGGTTGCACCATTCATTACCTTCATGCCGTCGGTTAAACCTTCGGGAGCAATGATGTATGCCTTTTCGCCGTCTGCGTAGCAGATTAAAGCGATGTTTGCTGTTCTGTTAGGATCGTATTCGATACCAACTACAGTAGCAGGAATGCCATCCTTATTTCTCTTGAAATCGATGATTCTGTATTTTCTTCTGGAACCGCCGCCACGATGTCTTACGGTGATTTTACCCTGATTGTTACGTCCTGCATTCTTTGCCAAAGATACGCAAAGAGATTTTTCAGGAGTTGTCTTGGTAATTTCAGAGAAATCAGAACCGGTCATATTTCTTCTGGACGGTGTATAGGGATTGTATGTCTTAATTCCCATTGTTGTATCTCCTTTTCTGTTAGATTCTTTGCGCGGCCCTTTTTGCGCCGCATACCTTAACCTGTATGAAACCTTCTAATTATAAACCTGCGAAGATTTCAATATCTTTGCTGTCTGCGGTTAACTGTACAATTGCTTTCTTGGTCTTAGCAGTCTTGCCATAAACCATACCGCGTCTCTTGTTCTTACCGTCGTAGTTAATGGTGTTAACCTTTGCTACCTTGGTACCTTCGAACATCTTTTCAACAGCTTCTTTGATCTGAGACTTGTTTGCCTCGGGATTTACCAGGAAAGTATATTTCTTTTCGCCCATACCGGCCATGCTCTTTTCAGTGATAACCGGTTTGAGGATTACGTCATAGTATTTAATATCAGCCATTATGCGTATACCTCCTCGATCTTAGAAACAGCGTCCTTTGTCAGAACTACTGTACCAGCCTTCATAACGTCATATACGTTTAAGGTGGTTGTTAAAGTGGTCTGTACTGTAGGGATATTTCTTGCGGAAAGAACTACGTTCTTATCGTTTTCACCTAAAACTACAAGTCCTTTGTTTACCTTTAAGTTATCCATAACAGTCTGGAAATTCTTGGTTTTGATTTCATCAAACTTCAGCTCATCAACTACGATTAAGTTGCTGGAGTTTACTTTGCTTGTAAGTGCAGACTTTAATGCTGCTCTCTTTTCTTTCTTGTTTAATTTGAAAGAATAATCTCTGGGTACGGGAGCGAATACAACACCGCCGCCGGTCCACTGGGGAGCTCTGGTTGAACCCTGTCTTGCATGACCGGTTCCCTTCTGTCTCCAAGGCTTTCTACCGCCACCGGATACTTCAGAACGGGTCTTTGCCTTCTGAGTTCCCTGACGATTGTTTGCAAGCTGCTGTACAACTGCCATGTGTACCAGATGTTCATTTACTTCAACACCGAATACAGCATCGTTTAATTCAATTGTGCCAACTTCTTTGCCGTTCATATTATAAACAGATACCTTTGCCATCTGAATGGTCCTCCTTTCATCCTAAATTAAGCTTCAACCTTAACGGTTTCTTTGATGGTTACTAAAGCTTTTTTAGGTCCGGGTACTGCACCCTTAACTAAAAGTAAGTTCTTTTCAGCATCTACTCTTACTACTTCAAGATTCTGAACAGTTACTTTTACGCAACCCATATGTCCGGGCATTCCTTTTCCTTTGAATACGCGGCTGGGGGAAGAACATGCACCGTTGGAACCCTGATGACGATGGAACTTGGAACCGTGAGCCATAGGTCCTCTGTGCTGTCCGAATCTCTTAATAGCGCCCTGGAATCCTTTACCTTTGGAAATAGCAGTTGCATCAATCTTGTCGCCAGCTGCGAAGATGTCAGCCTTGATTTCTGCACCCAGTGCATACTCTTCTGCATTTTCAAATTTGAATTCTCTTACATATCTCTTAGATGTAACGCCTGCTTTCTTGAAGTGTCCCTGCTGTGCTTTGTTAACACCGTGTACATGGATTACTTCTTTCTTACCGGCTGCATCTTTGTTGACTGTCTTGTCTTTCTTGTCTACGAAGCCAACCTGTACTGCGCTGTAACCGTCGTTATCTACTGTCTTAACCTGGGTTACTACACAAGGGCCAGCCTGAAGAACAGTTACAGGAACAAGAACGCCGTCTTCGTTGAAGATTTGAGTCATTCCGACTTTTGTTGCTAAAATTGCTTTTTTCATGTTTTCCTCCTGTTTGTTCTACAGCGGGACGAACGCGTCGTCCATACTAGTAGGGGATAAAATGTTTTTGTTTTCTTTTGCATCCTTGGATGCGTCTCTTCATCTTAATGAATTATTTGTTTTTCATTTTGATGTCGATGTAAACACCGGCAGGCATTTCCAGTCTCTGCAGAGCATCAACTGTCTTCTGGGTCGGTGCAATGATATCGATCAGTCTCTTGTGAGTTCTCTGTTCGAACTGTTCACGGGAATCTTTGTATTTGTGAACCGCTCTTAAGATAGTAACTACTTCCTTCTTAGTAGGAAGAGGTACAGGTCCACTTACCTGAGATCCGTTTTTCTTGACTGTTTCGATGATTTTTTTGGCAGATGCATCAACTAACTGATGATCATAAGCTTTCAGTGTAATTCTCATTACTTGACTTGTTGCCATAAAAAAAGTCGCCTCCTTTTCGCACTTTTGTTAAGCGATAATCGCTTTAGTACGACAAGCGGTGACTGTACACTTTCCCGTGTGTGTCCTAAGTTCAAACACATTGCATTTGTACTTTTCGTTTCTCACGGTTGTTTCTGCCTAAAAGCAGACTAAATTTGGTACAGTGACTTGTCGTCAGTTTCCTAACTTGACATTCGCTCCACGGAAAACCTGCTACCAATTACTCAGTAGCAGCAACCTCACGTTTCATAGCTATCATGCCACAGCAAGGTTTAGTATACATGGTCTTTTTCCAGATTGCAAGAGTTTTTTTACAAAAATTGTATTTTTTTTAGTACATAGAAAAATTGGTGGAAATCGGGCTATTTTAGTCGTTCTTTCCTATTATATCTGCGCCACGCTCTCGCTCCGTGACAGACGCAGCGGTACATAATGGTGCGCCCAAGGTCTAAAGCCTTGGACGCGCCCTAAGTACCGGCGTCTGCCAAGGGGCTTAGATATAATAGGAAAGAACTCGTTAGGCGCCTGCTATTTCCAAGCAATTTTTCTATGTTACCGGCAAGGGCTACCGGCGGCGAAGCCGCCATACAAACTCTCACGAATGGCTTTCGGTACCTTTAAAAGCACCGGTATATATTATGTGGGGGACCTTTGGTCGGCGTCAGTACTTAAGCTGTGTATAAAGTGCAACGCACTTTACAGCTTTATGTACTGCTACGCTGACCACGAGTGCGAAGGTGTCACCCACATAATATATACCGGTGCTCTTACACGTACCAAAACCCATTTCCCCTTGCCACACTTTCATTCCTGTTGTATAGTAATAGGAAGAAACTATTATATATAGAAGAAACAGGAGCGAAGTGGCACATGTGGATTGCAGATAATTGGAAAGATTATGAAGTATTGGATACTTCTTCAGGTGAAAAACTGGAGAGATGGGGCAAGTACATTTTGGTACGTCCGGACCCCCAGGTCATTTGGAACACGCCTCACGACCACAAAGACTGGAAAAGAAAAAACGGACACTATCACCGTAGCCAGAAAGGGGGCGGTGAGTGGGAATTTTTCAACCTTCCCGACGAATGGTCCATTCATTACGAATTAGGCGGTCCTAATGGTGTTAAAAGCAATCAATTAACTTTTAACCTAAAACCTTTCAGTTTTAAGCACACAGGTCTTTTCCCTGAGCAGGCAGTAAACTGGGACTGGTGCTCAAATCTCATCCGAAATGCAGGCCGCCCCATTAAGGTCTTAAACCTCTTTGCTTATACCGGCGGTGCCACACTTGCTGCCGCTGCTGCCGGCGCAAGCGTTACCCATGTGGACGCTTCCAAAGGCATGGTGACATGGGCGAAAGAAAACGCCGCCTCTTCCGGTCTTTCAGACGCTCCCATCCGCTGGCTTGTGGATGACTGCGTCAAATTTGTGGAACGTGAAATCCGTCGCGGCAACAAGTACGATGCTATTATTATGGACCCGCCTTCCTATGGCCGTGGTCCCAAGGGTGAAATCTGGAAAATCGAAGAAAGTATTTGGCCTTTTGTGGAACTGACCACACAGATTCTTTCCGACGACCCTCTTTTCTTTTTGATTAATTCCTACACCACCGGCTTACAACCCGCCGTTTTAACCTACATGCTAAACATGGCTGTGAAGAACCGCTTCGGTGGTGTGGTCGAATCCGAGGAAATCGGTTTACCGGTTACCGGCAACGGTCTGGTACTCCCCTGCGGTGCATCAGGCAGATGGCATACATAAAAATATATAAATAGGAATTATAATAGGGCTTGTAAAAAGCTTTCTGACGCAGACCCTTGAGAAACGTCGGCACTTAGCAAGAATCCTTCTCCCAGAGAAGGGTTCGAGCTTAGTACCGCTACGTTTCTCATGGAGCGGGAGCGCGTCTGCAAAGAAACTTTTTACAAGCCCTATTTATATTCCTGTTATATATTTTTATGTATACCTTCTGCCTCTATGAATCAAACTCTTTAAACCGTTCATAGATACTATCGTACTGGTTCACGATTTCCATGTATCTTTCCATGGTTTCATCTCGTTCCTTTTCATAATTTCTGATAATATCATCAAAATTTTCAATTGCCGCTTTGACAGTATTGGCACAGATTTTATGCTTATCTGCGTCCTCCTGTAAAATAGATTTGATTTTTTCAGGAGGGAAAGAATCTTTGTAACTTCTTTTGCCATATAGCGCACTAAGAATATCTGCCACGGCCACGATTCTTTCCAAACGGCCTAAGCTGTCCGTTCTAAGCCCTCTGGGATACCCTGTTCCATCCAGCTTTTCATGATGCTTGGCTGCGACATTCACAATCCTTTCATCCATGGCGCCTCTTAATATTTTATCCGTGATTATGACATGGGCTTTCATAATCCGCATTTCCTCATCCGTAAGCCTGCGGGGTGCTTCCAAAATATTGAGTGGTATCACAATTTTACCTATATCATGAAGCAACGCACCATAATAAAGAATCTGTAATTCCATCTTAGACACTTTCATCAGTTTTCCCAGGGATAAGGCAAAGGTTCTGGTAGACATGGTATGTATCACTGTCTGCTGGCTTCTGAAATCAATTGCATATACCAGCATTTCCAAAAATCCCTTTTTCTGTTCATCCGTGAAATGCACCCTTGCAAATAAATCTGACATTTCCTTCTGATATTCATTGGTTTTCAGCTTCGACATAAAGTTGTATTTCGTCTGCGCCGCCTGGAAAAGTTCCATCGCATGTGCCGAAAACTCAATGTTGATATTTTTTACAAAATAGTCACTGCCCATGCCATGGCCTTCCATACGCATGTACACATCCATCTTGTCAGCCAAAGTAAGATACTCCGCCACCTTCATATGCTTACTCTTAATGCGGGCATGCAAATTATAAGGCAGATGGTGATACAATACAATCTCCGCCATATCCTCTATCGGCGAAAGATATTTTAAGAACAGATACCCATAAATGGAATGGGCCCAGACATTCGTAGTTTCGCATTCAATTACATTTTCCTTGTATCCCGTTTTGATGATACCTATATCATGCATCATCCCCACCATCGCGTACTCCGCCAGTTCCACATCCGTGTAGGTACCTTCGGCACGCAACATATTATAAAAAATATAACCGGTGATTTCTCCATGCACTAAGAGCTTAGAGTCCAAGCACCCCAGTGTACGTCGCATTACATTATAGACATCCAGCGAATTGACCAGTTCTACTGCCATACGGTTCCTCCAACAAATGAATAGATACTTTATTGTATCATATTATTTTTAAGAAAGCAAAGCCTATATTCCTCATTGTGATATAATGTTTTTTGCAATATAAAACCGTTCCCCCTTACGTTTCAAATATAGGAGGAACGGTTTTCACTCATCTAGCATTTTTGTTTCGAAAATGCTATTTACTGACCAAGCACTTTCAGTCTTTCTTTGATTCCGTTTGCAGTTTCCAGAATTACACTTACGGAAGCCGCAATTTCTTCTGTAGCGGCAGCCAGAGACTGGGTTCTGTCATTAACTCCATCTACAACATCTCCCAGTTTCTTTGTATCTTCTACAATACTACCGATAGAAGCCATAATTTTTTCCTGACTGGCATTGCTTCGGGTTGCTGTGTCTCTGGATTCCGTTGCCAGCTTATTGATTTCACCCGCAACTACCGCAAATCCTCTACCTGCTTCACCGGCACGGGCTGCTTCAATATTGGCATTCAGCGCTAACAGATTGGTCTGGGACGCAATTTTTACTACTTCATTATTGTTTGCAGATAGCTCTCCCAAGAACTCACTGATTACATCCATGGAATTGGATAATTCCATACAGAACTTGGTTATATCAGAAATCTCTGCTGAAATAGCAGAACTTTCGGTTGCATTGTTTTCATTACCAATCAGCATGTCATCCACAGAACGGTACAATACTTCATACTCTGCATTAATATCCTCTAACGTATCCAAAATGAGCTGCTGTTGGTCTGCTATCAACTGCTTATCGCGTTCCAATTCAGTTGCCATCTCTTCTGCAACTTCCTTCTGACACTCTACTTCTCTCTTAATATAGTAAATACAGTTTTTCTTATCATTGAAACCATTATAAATTGCATCAACCATCTGTCTGCAGGATTCATAACCGCAACAGGAACAATTAATACTTCTTTCTTCCTGTGTGTATTTCTTCATATCTGTGAAGATTGCATCTCTTTCACTCTCTGTAGGTATCTTGAAAGAGCATTCCGCAGAACGGTCTGTGTATGTACGCAGATAATCTTCCAGTTTCAGATGCTTAAACTGACTGTTTAATTTGTTTAATCGTTGCGCAGGTGTTAATTTTCTGCCCCATGCAGTACTCTTACCGTTTTTCTTGGAAGCCTCTCTAATACGCAAAAGCTCTTCCAGCGGTTCGTCACTATGGGACTTCTCCATTTCACAAGCAGTTCCGTACAAGCATCCTTGTGAACAGTTTAATGCGTCAATAAACAAATACGGGGTTTTGTTATTTGCAATACGTTCTTTATTCTGCTCCAGATAGTGGTACATATGCTTCTCGCCTTCCACCTGACGGATAAAGACATCTTCGCCCATAAACCAGTATACGTTTTCTTTCAATCCGCCGGGCATAGGATAGATGGAACCAAGACCGTATTCAATTTCATCCTTCTGTAAAGATCCGGTAATATGATGGGTACGTACATACTTCATCAAATGGTCAAAGGTAACATTGTAAGAGATATATCCCTGGTTCACAGGGTCATCGATTTCCATCTTCTTCGCAATACAGGGGCTGATAAATGCCAGCTTATCCGTGATACCCATTTCTTTCTTCGCATAGATAGCCGTACACATCATAGGACTCTGTACCGGGAAAAGTTTGGGTAACAGTTCCGGAATATTTCTCTCAATATATCCCACAACTGCAGGACAAGGCTGGGAAATACCACCCAAAAACTTGTTCTTCTTGACATAATTCAAATAAGCCCAAGTGGTTATATCCGCACCAAAGGATACACTGATGATTCTGTTGACTCCGGCTGCCTTTAATCCTCCAAGCACCGCTTCGTATTCCTTCGGATAATTTGCCTTAAATGCAGGTGCCAGTAATATGGATATTTTTTCGCCCTTCTTTAAATCTTCAAAGAAACGCTCCGTGTCGTCCCTGAATTCTCTTGCACCATGCTCACATACATCAAAACAGGCGCCGCATGCCACACATTTATTTCCGTCAACGTCAATTCTGTTCTTGCCGTCAACTTCATGTGACACACAGGCACCTGTACAACTGCACACACTGATACACTTGTTGCATCCAATACATTTGTCATTTGTAAATACCAAAGA
This sequence comes from Lachnospiraceae bacterium, assembly GCA_045580245.1. Taxonomy (GTDB): domain Bacteria; phylum Bacillota; class Clostridia; order Lachnospirales; family Lachnospiraceae; genus Acetatifactor. The sequence goes on along the minus strand of JAZNNL010000026.1, from coordinate 3,323 downwards.
TTCTTTTGCCATAGTAAAGCCCGCTCCTCTTATGTGATATAAATAATCCATTACATATATTGATTATACCAAATAAGAGAACTTTTTTCAATGAAATCAGACATTTTTCTGACAATTAAGTTTCCTGCAGGCAATCGGATGCCAAAAGACAAAACATGGAATTTGCCCAGGCAAACCAGGGACGGGTGTAATTTTCAGGTGCATCCACATCCACACCCTCATGCATATACCCGGTACCGCCCGTCATATCAAGCAACATTTGGAGCATTTCTTCTTTTTCCTTTTTATTTGTTGCAGTCAGGCCTCTGACCGCAATGGCAATAGGCCACACGTACCCTTCAGGCGTATGGGGACTTCCTACCCCCGCTGCTTTACTGCCTGAATAGTAGTAGGGATTTTCTTTACTTAATATAAATCTGCGGGTATTCTGATAAATTTCATCCTCCCCGTCACAGTAGCCAAACCATGGGGCCGCCAAGAGACTGGGAATATTGGCATCATCCATCAGATTATAATTCCCCATTCCGTCCGTCTCGTAAGCATATATTTTTCCGTATACCGGATGTTCATAGATACCATATGTACGGATACCGGTATCTATTTGTACAGCCAGCAGCTCCGCCCTTTCCTTCAAAGCCTGCGAAACCGGAAAATCCTGCATTTTCCTTAACGCACTTACTGCCAGCATATTGGAAGGCACCAGATAATGGTATACACAGGCATCATCGCTGGGTCTGAACCCCGACCAGGTCATACCGGTATAGGCTACCGGCGTTCCTTTTCCGTCATTCTGCAAAGTTTCGGATACCAAATCGCTGTCTCTTTCAAAGGTATAGGGAGATTTTTCCTCATGGTGCTGTTCCGTTTCCCACACTGTAAGAATCCTCTCCAACGCTTTATTCACCGTATCCGTAAATACCTCTGTATTACCGGTCAACGCATAATATTTGCGTAAAAGCATAACCGGAAACGCCAGGGAATCCACTTCATATTTTCTCTCCCAGATATAGGGGCCCATCTCGGTCTTATCTTTACTGTAGCAACTGTAATCCCCGTCTTTATTAAATGCATTTGCATAGGCATCTGTCAGAATCTGCGCTGCCTGCTTCTGAATCAGCCCAAACAATACCTTGTCCACAGTTTCCTCTTCTATCATCCTAAAATAGGGCAGAACCTGCATGGAACTGTCTCTCAGCCACATAGCCGGAATATCTCCCGTAATAATAAAAGTGGTTCCCTCCGGCTCTTGTAACAACGTAGTTTCCCAAGTACTTCTAAAGCATTTGTCATACACTTCCCGCATCCAGGGCGCCTGTATCTTTGCACAATCCTGTTCTAAGCGGTTATTCATTTCTTTTGTCAATTCCATATGCCACACTCCCTGTACCGGTATTTTCAAAATAACACTGCACTTATTGTTGCCAACGTTTTGGGTTAACACCATCTTTTTTATTTAATATTCTCACATTCGTACCGGCAAAGGAGTAAAAAGTTCCTTTGCTGTCACCCATATCATTTGACTTACAGACAATGATCATCGTGATCATAAATGACAGGCAAACTGAAATTGCAATTCCTAAAATAATACCAAAAAACGTCATACGTAATCCCCTCCTGCATCCTGTCTTTCGTGAGCATAGCGATTCATTGTCTGTGAGGAAGTCAATGTTTCACTGGTTCGTAATTTGTTTAGATTCTTAAGACCGATGGATACCATCGCGAATAACACAAACGCAATCGCCATCAAGGTCTTTAAAAAAGTTTCCCCATCCGAAAACGCACTATAGCTGACTATAACGCCCAAAGGTATTGTCACAAACAGACTAAAGAAGAAAGTAGCAATTGCTGTTGCCTTTACCTTAGCGCCGTCATAAGGAACTGCTCCGACTATTTTACCGGTCTGCCCGTTTACCAACATAGTATAAGGCTTGTTCTGGTAGCGGAAAGTCATAAACCAGGCAGGTAACATCGCGTAGGTTTCTTTTTGTATGGTCATCTTAGGGTTGTTAGCTACTATACTTTTGCTTCTGGCACTGCAGGAAGCCATGGTCTGTTCATCAAAAAGCTCTTTGGTCCTCTGTGCCGCAAGTCTGCGCAAATCTTTATTATTCCTGTCATATCTGTCCGCATAAAATCCTGACATATACCCAATTTCAAACTCTCTTAAGCCACGCATATCATAGGGCTCAAGACGTTGGGAAGATTCATCATTCAAGTTGGAAGAAGCATCTAAAGATACCTTATTAAACTGACAATCCGCCTCACGCATGAAATATTTTGTGTGACTGCTCTTTCCACTACCCACTCGTCCCTTAATTAGCTGTTTATCATAGTAATAGGAATCGTACAACCAGTAAGGAATATAAATACCGCGTACACGCTCCACCTCAAAATTTTTTACTTCTTTGGGGATAAAAGCGCCTTCATTGAATCTTTTACGGATAATTGCCACTGCCTGTTCTTTCTGTATACTAAAAGGAATAATCAATTCCGGTTTCAGTGTCCGGGACACTCTGCTGAACACAATACTGGGCTGTCCGCAATATGCACAAAAAGTCGAAGTTTCTACGCCGTTTACCGCCAGTTCTGCGCCACATGAAGTACAGGAATAAATATTACACTGCATGGTATCGGATTCTGCTGTTACCGGCTGTGCATTTGCCTGTACACTGTCAGCCCCCTGTGCCCGGGCATTCTGCGCTCCGGTACCCGGTTCGGTAAAATCAGGTGCTGCAGCTTTTTCAGGTTCCTGTACCTGGTTCTGTGTAGCCTGCTCTACTTCTTTAAATTGGTCCTCTATATCTGCCATGGTAAAAAAAGAACCACAAAACTTACATTGCATTTTTCCGCTTGTTGCATCAAACACCAGCGATGCCACACAATTGGGACACTTAATTTCCATGTCTGCGCCTCCCTTTATCTTATGTCTATTATTTTTCATCCTATAGCTGCATATCAGTTAAATACTATTTTAAATTTAACATATTACCGCAAGGGAAACAACTGTATTTTTGATATGTTTTTATTACCGGATTCCCACACACCTAACACGGTTATATATGTAATACCTCTGGGCTTATAAATAGGTTGCAACGGTTGCAGACATGCTCACAATAAGCCAAAAGTATACCTATGGGAATGCAAGCATTCTCCGAAATGATTTTCAAAGATTGCCCTTGAAAGCACTGCGCGCTTCCTCTGTCGCGGCAGTCGCCGCTTAACATCCATACGCCGAGTGCCATTCGCAGCAAACTGCTCGTTCGCGGGCTTGCGCCCAATAAACAAGCAAAAAAATACCCGGAAGAGTGCAAGCACTCTCCGGG
>JAZNNL010000025.1:0-25349 GCA_045580245.1 Lachnospiraceae bacterium | reverse complement strand
CGATAGGATATCGATAGAAAATAATTTTATTGCGTAACGGACTTTAAGGTTTGTTACGCATTTTTTATTTCAAAAAAATCAAATAATTTTCAAAGTTATGACAATGTATAAGTGAAGGGCAAATAAATGCCACTTTCTAAGACGTCTTAAAATTGGAGAAACCGATGACAAAACAAGAACTTGAGTTATGTATTAAACAATATGGCAAAGATATTTATTCTTTTTGTAAGTATCTTACTTGTAATGGGCAAGAAGCAGATGATTTATATCAAGATACTTTTCTAATGGCTGTAATGTTAAAAGAAAAGATTAACTATGAAAAAAAACCGAAAAGTTATTTGTTATCGGTTGCACTACGCATCTGGAAGAACAAAAAGAGGAAATTTGCGTGGAGAAAGCGAATTGCAGGAACACAATCTATAGCAGATGAGCGAGATGCAGACATGAATGATCCCACAGAACTGTCCTTGGAGGAAAAAGTGATTCAAAAAGAGAAAGATGTGGCAGTAAAGAAGGCAGTAAACAAGTTACCGGATAAATTAAAGATTGTTGTACTTCTCTTTTACATGGAGGAATTATCAACAGCACAAGTGGCTGAGATAATGAAAATCCCTACAGGGACTGTATTGAGCAGGTTATACCAAGCAAGAAAATTATTGGAAAAAGAATTGGAGAGTGTTTTATGAAACGAAATTATGACGAATTATTAAAACAGGCCCTTGCTCCAGATGATGAGCCGGACTTTTGGCTCAATCAAAAGATTGTAAATCAAGCAAAGGAGCATAGAGAAATGACAAGAAGAAAAAAGACAAGATTGCCGGCAGCAGCAATTGTTGCCATAATGGTAATGTGCCTGAGTTCTGTAACGGTATATGCAGCCCTTAAGTATCTGCACCCGGCAGAAGTGGCAGAAAAAATGCAGGATGCAAAACTGTCCGAGATATTCTTAAGTGAACAGGCAACAATAATCAATGAAACCCAGAGTTATGGCGATTACAATATTACATTACTAAGTATTGTTTCCGGAGAAATGTTGTCAGAATATCCATATTACAATGAAAAGAATTCCTTCGTGACCAACAGAACCTATGCTGTGGTTGCGATTGAAAATGCGAATGGTATATCTATGCCGGACACGTCAGAAGAAGGTTATGGGGAATTGGAGTTTTTTGTCTCTCCACTTATTGGTAATTATAATCCGACTATGTATAACATAACCAGTATGTCTGGTAACTATACAGATATGGTGGAAGACGGAATCCTATATAGACTTATAGAATGTGACAATGTAGAGATTTTTGCCGATCATAATCTATATCTTTGTGTTTCAGAAGGAATGTTTTACAACGCAGAAGCTTATAACTATGATGAACAGACAGGACAAATTTACAGAAATGAAACGTATAAAGGACTGAATGCGTTATTTGATTTGCCAATAGATAGTGCAAGAGCAAATCCCCAAAAAGTTGCAATGTACATTACAAGTCTGGAATTAGAGTCTGATATTTCTAAAGAAAAGCTGGATGTAGATTTAGAAGAATTATTTGAAGTAGAAGTTACAGAAGACAATAAAAAGGGAGTAGAAGTTGCAGAGTATGCTTTACAATTTGTTGGGAATCCATATGCTTGGGGCAGTGATAGCCTAACAGAAGGAGCAGACAGTTCCGGTTTTACAAAGAGTGTTTATGCGTATTTTGGAATCAGCCTCCCCCATGATTCAAGAGAGCAAAATGAGTTTGGAACAGAAGTGGAAACTTTAGATGCTACCCTCCCCGGCGATTTGGTATTTTATGACACACCGTCTCACGTGGCTATTTATATTGGAGATGGGATGGTTGTTCACTCTATGCCTCAGTCCGGAATTTGTGTTTCAGAAGTAGATTTTGATGAAATTATCAGTATAAAAAGACTATTGAATGCGGAATAACACGTGAAAACTGAACGCCGAATTGCGTAAAATGGAGCCCATATTTCATGTATTCGTGAAATATGGGCCCCCTTAACGCCTAAACAAATGACATTAGGTTTCATCTAATTTTTATATTTATATGATTATGCTTCCACAATGTGAATCAGTTTTCCTCTGTAATCGCCCCACATATTTTCTACCAGAATACCTGCCTGCATCAGGGTGCTGCCTAAGTAGGTGCGGTCTTCACCCTCAATACGGTATTTCTTATCGGGACATAAGCCCTTTAACAGAATGCGTCTGGAGTGGGAGCTGGGTCTTCCCATTACCTGGATAAAGGTTACCAGTGCTTCGGATTTATCCTTTGCCACTACCATATAGCAGTCATACATACGGTTCTGCTGGTAGGAAGCAACACGGTAGTAGTCACCGGTACGAACCAGATCATTGTACTTGTGGTACATTGCTACCTGGTCAGGAATCATATTTCTGTCTGCTTCCGGAATCCTGGTAACATCAAGCTCGTAACCGAATGTGCCTGCCAGTGCCACATAACCTCTGGTTTCAAAAGGTGTTACACGGCCAACTGCATGGTTCGGACAGTCACTGACATGGGCACCCATTGCTGATAAGGGGTAAATTAAGGCGGTACCTTCCTGAATGGTCAGTCTTTCGATGGCATCCGTATCATCGGAACACCAAATCTGAGGACCGTAGTAAAGCATACCTGCATCAAATCTCGCACCACCGCCGGAGCAGTTTTCCAGTAAAACATGAGGGAACTCGGTTACCAGTCTTTCCTGCAGACGGTATACACCTAATACATATCTGTGGTAAAGTTCACCCTGACATTCTGCGGAAAGAGCGTAGCTACCGATATCAGAAAGAGGTCTGTTCATATCCCACTTCACATATTCAATGTTGGCACTTCTTAATACATTTGCTACCAAATCAAAGATATAGTCCTGAATTTCCGGTCTGGACATATCCAGTACTAACTGGTTTCTTGCAAGTCCTGCTACTCTGCCGGGAACCTGGATTGCCCAGTCGGGATGTTCACGGTACAAATCAGACTCTGGACTGATCATTTCAGGCTCGAACCAGATACCGAACTTCATACCCAGTTTATTCACTTCATCTACCAGATATTTTAAGCCGCCCTGAATTTTCTCTTCATTTACAAGCCAGTCACCTAATGCACGGTTATCGTCACAACGGTTACCAAACCAGCCGTCATCCATAACTAACATTTCAATACCCAGTTTGGATGCTTCTTTTGCGATATTTAACAGTTTCTCTGTATTGAAATCAAAATAGGTTGCTTCCCAGTTGTTGATTAAGATAGGACGCTTCTTGTCTCTGTATTCCCCACGAATCAGATGTTCTCTGTACAAATCATGGAATGCATGGCTCATGCCGTTTAAACCTTCTGCGGAATAAACCAGTACTGCTTCCGGTGCCTGGAAGCTTTCACCGGGGTTCAATTTCCAGCAGAAACCTTCCGGATTGATACCGGTCATGAGGCGTACATTGTCAAACTGTCCTCTGTCAGCCAGTGTTAAGAAGTTACCGGAGTAAATCAGGTTAATACCGTATACATCCCCTGCATCATCTGTTGCAGTCTTATCCAGCAGTGCCATGAAAGGATGGGTCTGGTGACCTTCTTCGCCACGTGTGGAAGACATACTCTGTACACCGTAGTTTACAGGAGTTCTGTTAATATGACGTTCTCTTGCCCAGGAACCGTTTAATAAAATCTTGTCGTATTCCTTGTTGTCCATATCCATGGAAGCAGACATAATACGGTCAATAAATACAGGTTCCGCACTTTCATTATATAATTTTACGCTTCTTACCACTGCGTCGATGCCTTCAAAAATACTGTAGGAAAGCACTGCCTTTACATTTAATACTTTGTCGGTCAGTACCAGTTCCAGGGTTTCGGTATCTTCTTCGCTACCCCATGTTGCAGGTAAACCTTCCAAAGGCTTTTTGCCCTTATAAATGTTGAAGCTGTCCATAGTAAGCTGTAATGCTCTGTGACCGCCGCTACTTCTTACCACAATGGCACTTTCACGATAATCCCCTACTCCACCGGTAGGATACTCCATAGGGAAACAGTCTAAGAAAGAAAGTCTGTCTCTGGAATTTTTTTCCGGTGTAAAAGGTGCCTCACCGGTTCTCATCAAATAGGTAACATCATCCTCACCCAGTTTTTTGCCAAAATACGCATGACCTACAAAGCCTTCCGCATCTACAACCCCAATCACGTAGGAAGCACTTTTGGTATCCAGTTGAAAACTTTTGTTTTGTTCATTGTACTTAATAGCCATAATCCCTCTCCTGTTTCGTTAAAATGTAAGTAATGGTTTCTTTGCCTCTTCCCGAGTATCTGCCCCCTGTGTCTTACTGTCTCGTAACTTGCTTGCGCTCCCGGGAAACGCAACGGTACATAAGGCTCTAAAGTACAGAGCCTAAGTACCGGCGTTTCCCAAGGGTTACGAGACAGTAAGCACAGGGTCAGTTTACAACGGGTTGAAAACTTATTACTTACATTTTAACGGAACAGGAGGGATTTTGCTATACCTAATAATGACTTCTTTTATATATATGGTTGTTATTTTTAACATTTTGTGGTAGATTGATAAAAAAGGGGGAAGTGCCATGAACATTGCGAAATTACCCAACAAACCACTTTATACGGATATGGCTTATATTAACGGTAACTGGAAATATTATACCATGGATATTCATAGTCATGGTCTGTTGGAGTGTAATTATATTGCCGAAGGCAGTTGCACTTATGAAATTGACGGTGTTCCCTATCATCTCTCCAAAAAGAATCTGATTCTTTTGGATTCTTCTCTCCCCCACAAAATGACTTTTAACCACGAAAATCCCTGTACGGTTATGGGCTTTTCTTTGTCTTTTGCATATGATAACTCCCCTGTAAACTTACCAAACTGTTTGGATATCCTAAATAATTCTCTGGATATCTGCCGAATGTTTCTTGCTCTGGACAAGGCGTTGATTTTTCCGGATGCCCGTGCCCTGCAAGGGAACATTCTGCGTCTGGCCCATGAATATGACGGCCGCAGGGATGCTTTTTATATGAATAGCTTAAGCTATCACCTGCTCACGGAAATCGCCAGACTTCCCCTGACCGAAAAATCTTCCGTGCAATATTATGTAGAAAAAACCGAAAATTATATCAAGGAAGCTTTTTACCTGATAAAGAACAATGAACAGATTGCAGACTATATCGGACTAAACTCCACCTATCTGGAGCGTATCTATAAAAAAACAACAGGCAAAACACTTTGGGAAAGTGTAACTGCCTGTCGTCTGGCTGCCGCAGAAGAGCTGCTGGCCCAGCCTTCCATTCCTATTAATGAAATTGATAATATGATTGGCTTTGCAAACCGTCAGACCTTTTATCTGCAATTTAAAAAGCGGTACGGTCTGTCACCCTCAGAATACAGAAAAAGCCTTCGGCCTGTTTGCGGATAACAAAAAGTTATCCGCTTTTTTAATCTTTCCATACAAAATGATAGTTTATTGCCTCTCCACCATCTACCAATATATTCTGTCCCGTACAAAAAGTATTGGTTACTGTCAGAAAATACGCCCACTGTGCTATTTCTTCAGGGGTTGCCCATCTTTTTAATGGTGTTTGCTCCATAATCTGCTCCCACAGGGCCGGATCATCCATCACACATGCATTCAGCGGTGTCAGCACGCCGCCGGGATCCAGACTGTTACAGGTCGCCCCATACTTTGCAATCCGCATTGCCACATTCTTGGTGTACGCCAATACCCCACCCTTGCTTGCACAGTATTCCGGAAACTCAGCCCCTGTATGTGCACTGGCTGAACCGATGTGTAAAACGGATTTGATTTTAGGCTGCACACCATATTTTTCCGTCATTCCAATCAACGCTTTCAGATTTATGTCAATATCAGCTTCATTCTGGGTACCTGCATTGTTAATCAAAATTTCCACATCCCCAAAATCAGGCATTTGTTCCAAGTCACGCACGTCATACCGGTAGTGTGTGTAAGCCTCATGTTCTATGCTCTTTTCCTGCCTGTCAATCCCTATTACGGTATGTCCTTCCTGTAAAAACAAGGCCGCAATAGCCTTCCCGATTCCCTGGGAAGTACCCGTTACTAAAACCTTCATCTTTGCTTTTCCTTTGCTATATAATCCAGATATTCTTTTCCTACGGCCTCAGCCTGCCATTTTTTTGTAATCCGATACCCTATCGGGGAGAACGCTATCTCCATAATCAGTTCTGCCACCGCACCGGTCAGGGCACACATTGCACATTGCAATACCGTCCAGTGAAAGCCATCCCAGAATATGGGCGCACATATCACAAACACGATAACAGAAAATATAAAATTATCCAGAAACTGCCCGATAAACGTAGAAATATATGCGCTTGCCGCAAAAGCCATTTTTCCGTCAGGATTCTTGCGAAAGCATTTCCCTATTATCCAGTTCAACCTGTTATTCACCACCGCCGATGCCAAAAAGGCTATCGTACTTCCCAGCAGAATAAACCATGTTCCCCCAAAGATATTGTTAAATGCACGATAATCACCTGCATTTGAGGGAATGGCTGATGCCACAAAAAAAATCAGACAGGTTAACAGGTTTATGGCTACCGCTAAAATAGAAATCCAGTTGGATGCCTTAGGTCCAAAATGTTTCGTAATCATATCCATGCACATAAAGGAAAGCCAGGATATCAGAATCCCTCCGTCAAGGGCAATCCATTCCAGCTGTAACAATGTTTTGTTGGCAAGCAGATTCATGCACACCACGCTCACAACAAACAAGGTAACTACCGTTGCCGGTATGGACTTAAGCAATATATGAAATTCTAATCGTGCATGCCGAATGGCTTCGCGTGTTCTTGTCATACTTTTCCCATTAGTCCTCTAAAATCATTTCCTAATCTTTCTTATCTTGCCTGACTGCCGCTACTCGCTTAACGCAAACTGGCTGTTATACAGTTCTGCATAAAATCCGCCTTTTGCAAGAAGCTCTTTATGATTCCCCTGCTCGATGATATGACCGTCCTTCATCACCAGAATCATATCTGCATCTACAATGGTAGATAAACGATGGGCAATAATAAAGCTGGTACGCCCCTGCATCATTTTGGCAAAGGCTTTCTGGATGCGGATTTCCGTACGGGTATCAATGGAGGAGGTTGCTTCATCCAAAATCAGCATAGGTGGCAGACAAAGCATAACCCTGGTAATGCACAAAAGCTGCTTCTGCCCCTGGGAGAGCCCCTCCCCATCCTCCGAAAGGACAGTATCATAACCGTTTGGCAAACGTTTGATAAAGCTGTGGGAATGAGCTGCTTTTGCTGCTGCAATTATCTCTTCCTCTGTGGCATCAGGTTTACCCATAACAATATTTTCCCTGACAGTTCCTGCCTTTAACCATGTTTCCTGTAATACCATACCGTAATTCTCACGCAGACTTTCCCTGGTTATCTCACGGATATCGGTACCGTCCACCGCAATGCTGCCTGCATTCACATCATAAAAACGCATCAGCAAATTGATAATCGTGGTCTTACCGCAACCGGTAGGCCCCACAATGGCTACCCGTTTACCGTCTTCCACGTTTAAGTTCAGATTTTCAATCAGTTTACGTTCCGGCACATAGGAAAATGCCACATCGGTAAGCTTTACATATCCCTCTGCTTCTCCCAAAACCCTGGCATCCCGGGGCTCTTCCACCTCAGGTGTTTCTTCAATCAGCGCAAAAATACGGGCCGCGCAAGCCAGCGCATTCTGAAACTCCGTAAATACACCGGATATTTCATTAAAGGGTTTCGTGTACTGGTTCGCATAACTTAAAAAGCAGGTCAGTGTACCTACGGAAATGCCTCCGCTGATTGCAAACAATGCACCGGTAATACATACGCCGGTATACACCAGACTGTTTACAAAACGGGTACAGGGATTGGTTAAGGAGGAAAAGAAAATAGCCTTTAGGGAATATCCTCCCAGCTTTTCATTAATTTCGTCAAAGCGTTGCATCGCCTTATCTTCATAACAAAATGCCTGCACCACCTTCTGGTTTCCCAGCATTTCGTCTATAAGGGCAGTTTGTTCCCCTCTGGTTTCAGACTGTAATTTAAACATTTTATAAGTACGTCTGGCAATAAATGCAGCCACAAAAAGGCTTACAGGCGTAATGCATACCACCACCAGAGTAATGGTAACATTTTCCATAAACATAAATATCAGCGTACCGAATATGGTAATCACCCCGGTAAACAACTGGGTAAATCCCATAATCAGACCATCGGAAAACTGGTCTGCATCTGCAATCACACGGCTGACAATCTCCCCATATGGGTGGGCGTCCAGATACTTTAAGGGCAATATCTGGATTTTTTCAAAGGCATCTTTTCGGATGTCCCTTACCACATGGTATGCTATCCTGTTATTGCACACTGTCATAATCCATTGGGAAACCGCAGTTCCTGCAATGGCAAGCAGCATCTTCTTTAGTATAAGTAAGATGGCATCAAAATCTACTTTTCCCGGCTCTAAGATACAATCGATTGCATCCCCGGTCAGTATGGGAATATACAAAGTCAGCGTTACGGTAACTGCTGCACACAGTATGGAACATACCAAAAAGAACCAATAACGGCCGATGTAGCAAAACACTTTTTGCATCGTATTTTTATTCATTATGCCTGTGCCTCCTTTCTCTTGTCAGGATACTGGGAGTAATAAATTTCCTGGTATACTTTGCAGTTGGCAAGCAGTGCATCATGGGTACCCATGCCCGCCACTTCTCCGTCATCCAGTACAATAATCAAATCCGCATGCAAAATAGAAGACGCACGCTGGGATACGATAAACAAAAGCGGAGCATTTTCCATATCACGGATTGCCCGGCGTAATTTTAAATCCGTTGCATAATCCAGTGCAGATGCACTGTCATCCAAAATCAGAATCTCCGGTTCTTTTACCAGTGCCCTCGCAATGGTAAGACGCTGTTTTTGTCCGCCGGATAAGTTCTTTCCGCCCTGGCTGACCTGGGTTTCCATGCCTTCCGGCTTATTATCAACAAATTCTGCAGACTGGGAAATTTCCAGTGCCTTTCGAAGCAGGGCATCCTCCGCTTCTTTTTCTTTTGCAGTCATTTCTGAGACCGGTTTTGTATCTGCTTTTCCCATTAACAGATTCTCTCTGATAGTACCTTTAAATAAAACTGCCTTCTGTGGCACTACACCTATTTTTTCACGCAATTCTTTTGAATCATATTGTTCTACGGGAACACCGTTTACCTTAACACTTCCTTTTGTGGCCTCGTAAAATCTGGGAATCAGATTGACTAACGAGGATTTTCCGGAGCCGGTACCTCCGATAACACCGATGGTCTGCCCTTTCATGGCCTTAAAATCAATATCTGTCAGGCTTTCCGCGCCTGCACCCGGATAGGTTAAGGATACATGTTCAAATTCCACTACAGGGGTAGTGCCGGCAGGCCTAATCTCTTCTGTCTTGTTTGCAGGCTGCAGGCCCGGCTCTGTTTCCAGTACATCCGCAATGCGGTTGCCGCAGGCCAGTGCCTTATTGACCGTAATAATTAAATTTGCCAGTTTTACCAGTTCCACCAGTATCTGGGACATATAGTTTACCAATGCCATAACCGCACCCTGTGTCAGAATACCGCCGTCTACCTTAATGGCACCGGTCCACAAAAGCGCAATAGTTCCTCCGTTTACAATCACATAGGTTACCGGATTCATAATTGCGGAAATCCGGCCTACAAACATCTGCACACCCATCAGGCTTTCATTACTTTCGTTAAACTGTTCCTTTTCTTCCTCTTCTTTGTGGAACGCACGCAAAACACGTACACCGGTTAAATTTCCTCTGGTAATTCCCAGCACCTTGTCCAGACCTGCCTGTACTTTTTTGTACAGGGGAATGGTCCAAAGCATAATACCGAACACCACTATGGATAAAAGCGGAATCACTACCACAAAAACCAGTGCTGCTTTCACATCAATGGTAAAAGCCATTACCATGGCGCCAAATACAATAAACGGCGAACGTAAAAAGAGACGCAACACCATATTAACGCCGTTTTGCACCTGATTCACATCACTGGTCATTCGGGTAATCATAGTAGAGGTACCCATTCTGTCCATCTGGGAATAGGACAGTTTCTGCATATGTCCAAATAAAGCATGGCGGAGTTTTGTCGCAAATCCTACCGCTGCTTTTGCAGAGAAAAACTGTGCCGTAACGGAACATGCCAGACCAATAATCCCTAATGCTACCATAACAAGGCACATCTGAATCACAAAGGATTTGTCCTTATTCGCAATACCGATATCTACTATCTGCGTTACCACAAGGGGAACCAGTAGTTCAAAAGAGGCTTCCAACATCTTAAATAGTGGCGCCAGCACCGTTTCCTTTTTATACTCTTTTAAAAATTTTAATAACCGTTTCATTTTATCTCCAATTATCTGTTATAAGTCCAAACAATCTTTTTCCTTTTACATACAACACCCGATTACACGCCGGTTAGGAACGGTAGTCAAAAATCTTACCTGTTTCTTCCAAATCCGTCAGGCTGTCTATGTCTACATAGTACTTTTTGGGATTTTCCCTATCCAAATACACTTTTACATTCTGTCCCACATAAAGAAAGGGGTCCTTCCAAATGTTGTTACTGCTAAACAGATATGTGGCACCGGTAAACGTATCCTCAAATCTGCACTCCAATTTCCAGGGATGTCTGTTATTCACCCGCACATTGTAGTTTATCATGCCACCGGTTACTACCGCATCTACCATTCTGCCGTTTTGTAAAAGATTTCTCTTTTTATTCTTTTTGGCACGCAAAACCAGAAGAAATACAAGACCGATTATCAGAAAAGGAATGCTGATTCCCCCTAAAATATATGTAGCTAAAAACAAAAGCATTTCCGTACGGACTTTTGTGGGATTTTCTTTGTTAACATACAAAGCAATTTCATCCCCGGTATGCATACTGCTACTGTACTCTGATAAGATGGTCTCATAAGCCCGTCCCTCATATGTATAGGAAACCTCCACACTGTTTCCGTAATTATGGATAATGGTACCCGCTACCTTTTCAGAACTCTTTTGTATATTGCAGGAATGCCATGCAAAAACCAGTGCCAGAATCATCAAAACCATGCCGGCAGCAAAAAAAGAAATTCCCAGTACTTTTTCAACCAAATATTCCTTCGCAGATTTCTTTCTCATATGATTTCTCCTTATATTTCCACTTCTCCTTCAAAAACATGGGTTGCGGGGCCTGTCATGTATACCACATTCTCTTCTCTGTCCCAGTGTACAAAAATCTCTCCGCCTAAAACTTTTACCGTTACCTTATCCTCTGTCAATCCGTTCAGTACACAGGCAACTACCGTAGCACAGGTGCCTGTACCGCAGGCCAACGTTTCGCCGGTGCCTCTCTCCCACACGCGCATCTGCACGGTATTTCTGTCAATTATGCGCACAAACTCTGTATTGGTACGGTTCGGGAACACTTCGTGATTTTCAAAAAAAGGACCAATTTTCTCTATTTCCAGATTATCCACATCTTCCATAAATACCACTGCATGGGGATTTCCCATGGATATACAGGTCATGCGGTACGTTTTGCCGTTTACCGTTATGGGTTCATCCACCACCTGTTCTCTTTCCGATTTCACAGGCACCTTTTCGGCACAAAGCTCCGGCGCCCCCATATTCACGCGTACCATCACCGCTTTACCGTTTTCTATGGTCAGGGTAATATATTTTTTCTTTCCGGCGCTGACGATACAGAGCTCTTCTTTGTCCGTCAGTCCTTTATCATACACATACTTTGCCACACAACGGATACCGTTACCGCACATTTCAGAACGGGTTCCGTCGGCATTGTACATTTCCATCTCAAAATCTGCATCTGCCGCCGGGTTGATAAAAATCACCCCGTCACCGCCAATACCGAAATGCCTGTCGCTAAGTCTCCTTACTATTTCAGGTTTTTTATCCAAGTCTATCTTTTCTTTGCTGCCATCTACATATACATAATCATTGCCACAGCCCTGCATCTTTGTAAATTTCATAGGTTTCCTCCGTGAATACATCTTATGTATTCCATTATCTTTCTCTTTGTCAAACAATCTGTTTGTCTGTACAAACTATTCCAAAATACATTATATCTCTATTTTCCCTGTTTGGATATAAAAATTTGCATCTTTTCACATACCATTTCCTTTTCGCAGCCACTTCCCTTTGCCAAAAAGAAATATTTGCCCCCTAAAAGTGCTAATCCGCTTCTGTTCCGCATATGGTATATAAAAATGAGTGCAGGGAATCACATGAACACAAAAACAAAAATCGTTGTACTTCATAGGAAAGAATTAATATACACAGGCATTTTCGTATTGATGGGAATCCTTTTTATCATTCTGGTTATTGCCATGTTCTTTTCAAAAGACGAGGGAGAACAGGGCACACCCGAAACCACACCTGCCGAAAGCACGGAGGCACCCCAAATTTCATACATACCCGGTGTTTACACAACTTCCATGGTATTTAGTGAACACACCGTAGATGTGGAAGTAACCGTAGACCATGACAGCATCCAATCTATCAGACTGGTAAATCTGGATGAATCGGTAACCACTATGTATCCTCTCATTGAGCCCGTATTCGAAACACTGACGCAACAGATTTATGAAACCCAGTCCTTAGAACAGGTTACCTATGAAAGCGAAACCAAATACACTGCCATGGTATTGCTGGATGCCATTGGAAACTCTTTAAGCAAAGCAACTAAAGCAAATACCCTCATAACCATTAGCGATGAAGAAGGCACCCTGCCATAAGGGTGCCCTTTCTCATCGTATATTGTAACGTATCTAATACCGCATTTTTATAATGTTTCCAATTGGGCAAGCCATAATGCCATGGACGCATCCGAAGGCATCCGTAAATCTCCTCTGGGAGATACTCCCACACTTCCCACCTTGGGACCGTCAGGCAGGCAGGATCGTTTAAACTGCTGGGTAAAAAACCTGCGATAAAATAGTTTTAACCACTTTAATATTTCTTCCCCTGTGTACTGCCCTTTAAAAGCCTGTTTTGCCAACCGGTAAACCTTATCCGGTTCGTAGCCCTGACGCAGCATATAGTAGAGGAAAAAGTCATGTAATTCGTATGGTCCTACCACTTCCTCCGTACGTTGTGCAATTTCACCGTCTTTTGGCGGTAACAGCTCGGGACTGACCGGTGTATCCAGCACATCCAGAAGAATTGCTTTCAGTTTTTCATTCCCACAGGTATCGGCATAGTAACGCACAAGATGACGCATCAGTGTTTTCGGTACTCCGGCATTGACGCCATACATTGACATATGGTCTCCATTGTAGGTGGCAAACCCCAATGCCAGTTCAGACATATCGCCCGTTCCGATAACCAGTGCGTTTTCTTTATTTGCTATATCCATCAGAATCTGGGTACGTTCCCTGGCCTGGCTGTTTTCATAAGTCACATCATGGTTGTCCATATCCTGACCAATATCGGCAAAATGTTGTTTTACAGCTTCCTTAATATTAATTTCCGTTAAGGAACACCCTAAAGCACGTGCCAGTTTGCAGGCATTGTCATAGGTTCTGTCAGTCGTACCGAAACAGGGCATGGTAATTGCGCAAATATTTTCTCCGGGAATACCTAACAAATCAAAACTTTTCACCGTTACCAACAGCGCAAGTGTAGAATCCAATCCGCCGGATACCCCGATGACCGCTTTTTTACAGCCGGTATGTTCGTAACGTTTCTTGAGTCCGTATGCCTGTATTGTAAATATTTCTTCACATCGCCCGGCTCTTTCTGCTGCATCCGCGGGAACAAAGGGCATATTATGAAAGGTTCTGTCAAGAACGGTCTCCTCCTGCTCCATCTCAAAGGGAACAATCAAATATTCTTTTTCTTCTTTTGCCTCAAAAGTAGTTAATCTGCGACGCTCCATACGGAGCTTATGAATATCGATATCCGAATAAATACTCTCGCCGGAAAACGGTGTACTGCTTGCGAGAAGACTTCCTTTTTCCGCAATCATATTATGTCCGCCGAATACTATATCCTGGGTAGACTCCCCTTCTCCCGCAGAAGCAAATACATAGCCTGCTGATAGTCGCGCACCGGCTGATTTTACCAAAAGCTCCCTGTATTCTCTTTTTCCTACGCTTTCATTTGATGCAGAAAGATTTACAATAAGGGTAGCTCCTGCTAATGCGTGGGACGTAGAAGGAGAATTTGCCACCCATAAATCTTCACAGATTTCACATGCCACTACTAAACCTTTTACTGCATCGGTTTCAAACAAAAGATGACTGCCAAAAGGAACCTCTTTTTCTCCGATAAATACGGTACTAACCCTTTCCTCGCCTGCGGTAAAATGTCTGCCTTCAGAAAATTCACCATGGGCAGGAATATGCATTTTAGGCACCATACCAAGAATCATGCCATCCTGCAATACTGCTGCCACATTATAAAGCTTACTGTCCTTTTCAAAAGGAAGCCCTACAAAAACCAGGCTATCATGCCCTTTTGTATACGATGCCAAAGCTATCAGCTGCGCCTCTGTCTCTTTCAGTAAAAAATCCTGAAAGAACAAATCTCCGCAAGTATAACCGGTAAGACAAAGCTCCGGAAATACAATTACCTTGGCTTTCTTTTCATAAGCTTCATCCAGTTTGATACGAATCTGTTCCGCATTGTATTTGGGGTCTGCGACTTTTATCTTCGGTGTAACGGCAGCTACCTTTACAAATCCATGTTTCATAATAAGTCCCTCACATTCCGTCAGCACTTTTGCTGTTGCGTTCAGTCACCGGTTTTATCTTGAGGCTTTCTTTTTCATTGCCTTCAGCTCATCTACTGTAAACGTATAATCCTTGTTACAGAAATGACAGTTTACATGAATATCCTCACCGTCATCAATCATTTCCTGCAAATCTGCGGCACCTATACTAATCAGCGCTCTTTCCACACGCTCTTTTCCGCAGTTACAGAAAAATCTGACATCGGACTTGTCCGTAAATTCCACCTCAAGTCCTGCAAGTAAAATCTCCAAAATCTGCTCCGGTGTATTTCCTGCATCCAGCAGCGCTGTAACGGAGTTTACTTTAGCAAGATTTTCTTCTAATTTTGCAATCACTTCCTCCTCCGCAAAAGGCATCAGCTGTACAATAAATCCGCCAGCCTGTTTTACGGTATTGTCTCTTTCCATCAATACACCCAGCCCTACGGAAGAAGGTACCTGCTCGGAGGTTGCAAAATAGTAAGTCAAATCATCTGCGATTTCACCTGTTTGTAAATTAATTTGTCCCACATAGGGTTCTTTTAATCCTAAATCCTTAATGACATTTAAAAAACCTTTTCCCACAGCACCGGATACATCCAGTTTTCCCACAGAATTAGCCGGCAGTATAACAACCGGTTCATTGGCATATCCCTTCACATTGCCATTGGCATCTGCAGTTACCGTCATTCCCTTCATGGGCCCGTCACCGCTTACCTGTAAAGTCAGTAAATCCTTTTCCCCTTTCAGCATACTGCCCATCATACATCCGGCCGTTAACAATCTGCCTAAGGCTGCTGTTACCACAGGACTGGTGCCATGTACTGCTCTTGCCGTTTCCGCAATATTCTTTGTTGTACAGGCAAATGCTCTGATCTGGGCATTTGCAGCTGTTGCTCTCACCATATAATCTGCCATGATTATTTACATCCTTTCATCGCCACAATATAGACTCTCTCACTTTGGGCAGTGGGAGCTTTGTGGGTATCCGCATCCAGAATCATTTTCACATCAAGTCCTGCCTGTACAACCAGCGCAGTCATTTCCTCTACCGTATACCCTCTTTGATAGTGGGTCTCGGAAAATTTTCTGAATAAACCTTCTTTTTCTTTCACAAAAACCGTTACTTCATACTCATTGACCGCTTCTTCCGGATAGTAGTAGTTTTCCCAGATAAAGCTGCAATCTTCCCTGTTCTCCGCAATGGTAGTATCTCCGATAACCTCTGCATACTTATATACCGTATTAAAATCAAAAAGAAAAAGACCACCCGGGAACAAATAATTCTCCACCAGTTTAAACACCTGTAACAGTTCTTCTTTCTCCAGAATATAATTTAAAGAATCGCAAACACTGATTACCGTGCCGACGGTACTGTAAAGTTCCAGTTCCCGCATATCCTGCAACAGATAAAGGGTTTCATGTCCGGCAGCGTCTCTTTTCGCCATAGCCAGCTGCAACATGGATTCGGAATTATCAATCCCAATCATATCATAACCAGCATCCGCCAGCATCTCTGTTAACGTACCGGTACCGCACCCCAAATCCAAAACCAGATTTCTCTCAGAACCTAAGGTATCCGTAGTTTTTTCCGGTTTGGAAATGCCGTGCTTTTCTATGATTTCTTTAATAAAAGATACCCACTCTTCATAGGGCGTAGCATCCATAAATGTGTCATAAACGTATGCAAAATCTGTATATGCTTCCATTTCCGGCTCCAAATTCTATTGTTCCAAAATCTCTTTCAATGCTGCAATCAATTTATCCATCTGTTCGTCCGTACCGACGGTAATACGCAGATGATTGTGAATACGGGGCTTATTCCAATATCTGATGTAGATATTTCTTTCTTTTAATGCCTTAAAAATCTCTTCCCCGCTCTTCGTGTTATGCTTTGCAAATATAAAATTTGCCATGGAATCCGGGAAGGTAAAGCCCAGTTTTTTTAACTGTGCTTTGGTCCGCTCCCTGGTCGCAATAATCTTTTTGTTACATGCTTCAAAGTAGGTATTGTCTCTTACCGCTTCCGCACCCAGAATTTGGGAAGTCATATTCATGGTGTATGAATTAAAAGAAAACTTCGCATCATTCAAATAGCCAATGAGTTTTTCACTACCCATCGCAAAACCGATACGCATACCTGCCATGGAACGGGACTTGGAAAAGGTCTGTACCACCAGAAGATTTTCATATTTCTCTATCAGGGGCAGACAGCTTACTCCTCCAAAATCAATATAAGCTTCATCCACAATCACTACCACATCAGGATTTGCTTTCACAATATCCTCAATCATTTCCACGCTTTCCAGTACACCTGTTGGTGCATTGGGGTTAGGGAATATAATACCTCCGTTTTCTTTTTTGAAATCCTCTGCCACAATTCTGAAATTGTCATCCAAAGGACACAACTGATACGGAATTCTGTATAAATCTGCCCAGACATCATAAAAGGAATAGGTAATATCCGGAAAAAGTATCGGTTTATCGGAATTGAAAAACGTCAAAAAAGCCATGGCTAATACGTCATCAGACCCTACGCCCACAAAAATATTGGAAGGCTTTACCTGATAATGTGCTGCCAATTCCTTAACCAGTACTGTCGCATCCGTATCCGGGTACAAGCGCAAAGCATCCCAGTCAAACTCTTTTAACAGCTTTTCCACTCCCGGTGCAGGGGGATAAGGATTTTCATTGGTATTTAACTTGATAACATCCTTCCTGCCGGGCTGTTCTCCCGGTACATAAGGTACTACTTTTCTGATATTGTTTTCCCAGCTCATATGTCTCTCCAATCTGTATTAAAAAACATGATATATTCTGTCAAATATACTGTCAGTCACGCATATATGGCACTATCCGCCACGTGGCTATTTTATCACGTCTAAAGCACAAAGTCTACACATTCTTCCAAGGGACGGTGAAGCGCGCCATCCTCACTGTATACCACCAAATCCCTGCCTGAAAACTTATTCACCAGACCTTTCTTTACCAACAGACGGTAACGCAGTATGTCCGTTGATTCCGTCAAATATTCCGGTAAATACAGTTCCAGATTCTCTTCATTTTTCCGCAAGAAAAACAATCCCAGTTTTTTGTACGCATCTCCGCCATCATAGCAGTAAAGAACTGCCGTTTTTCTCCAAAGAATGCTTACACCAAAAAATGCCAAAGAAAGAACTGCTACCCCCAAAATCATCGTTGCACCTGCTTTTATGATATCCGCTTTTTTGTTATCGGACACACTATAATCCCCTGTTGCTTGCTCCGTATTTTCCAGTCTGTGCAGTCTGCCTCCTTCCCCTGCTTCTTTCCCTGAAAATGCGGTACTTTTTTCATACAGGCATACCGGTTTTGGCTCATCATCTTCTGCCTGTACTATTGTATTATGCAACACCATACCGTTCCCTGCCCCTTCCTGCCTATCTCCTAAAAAGGAGTTCGGTGCAGCCGGTACTGCTTCTTTTTCCGTATCCGCTTCCTGCTCTTCAGCGGTCTTGTCCTGTACATAATCTGTTTCTTTTATATTCTCATCCAAAACATCTTCTGTAGGGGTTACCTTTTTCGCCCCGGTATCCTTTTGTGCTTTTTCACTTTCCTCTACAACGGACGCTTCACCTGCAGGCGTCGGTACCGGTGTTGCAGAGACAGTCTCCTCTCCGGAAGAAACAGTTGCATCGGCAGTCGGCAACGGCGTATATACCGGTTTCGGTGTGGGTTGCGCCGTAGGCTGGGGGGTAGGTGCCGGCGTGGGTTTGGGCGGATAAGGAAACTCACTTCTTTTCACCGTTTTACTAACGGTATTTCCCGCTTTATCTCTTACCACAAGCTGTACGTCATTTCCCTCAGACACAGCAAATGTATTGCGGGAATTCCACGTGGCCCCTCCGTCAGTGGAATACGCACTATCCGCCAGTCCGCTTTCATTATCTGTAGCGGATACGGTTACCGTCACACTGTTTTGGGTAACCGAAGACGGTTCATGGGTAATCCCCTGAATAACCGGCAGACCTTTATCAATACAACTGATTGTAATAGAGGTGGAAACAGATGCGCCCATACTGCCGGTAGCCACCACCGTATAAGTACCGTTTTCCGTTACGGTACGGCTGTTTTCTCCCCAGTCATACAAAATCTCTCCCAGCAATGCATCCTCTTTTATGACATTCCGGGTAACCGTCAGCGTCACGCCACTATTGGTGGGACTGTTATCCGCCTGTATCCGGATTCCCACCGTCTGTTCTCCTTCGGTCAGTCCGCATGCCAGCTGCGTACCTGTCGTTTGATGCGCAGCCGGATTGTAATTCGACCATGCCGGCTGCACATTGCCGCATACGGTACAGGTTGCCACTACGTTTGTTTGCCAGTACAAATTTTTGGTAGAACAATTCCAGCTGTCACACACAACTTTATGATTCACTGAAGACCCACAGATGCTGCAATGTAATGTTTTATATTCCACATACCCTTTCCAACAGGTATGTGTACTCTCACAACTATACGTCACGGTCCGGTAACAGGCATTTGTATGCACATGGGTAAAATATACTTCTTCACTGCTTATCTCTGCCGCAAACAGTCTCATACCCATTACCAAAAATATTGCAACGCCGGTAATTGTACCGAACACACCATACCACCATAAACTTCTGTATTTTTGCATAAAAAAACCTCCTGAATCTAAAAATGACTATGGCAGAGGAAATTCCTCTGCCTTTACTCGTCACATTCAATTCAACAGGTATAGTTATGTTAGCATGTTTTTTCCTTTTTGCCTATTGGACATTTTTTACAAGTTATACCCCTAAAATTTCTACACGGATTTATTTTCTGCCAACTTAGTGCGATACAGTGCCGCTTCTTCCGGCAAATCCATTTTGTCATAACATAAAGCCAGTTTTTCTATGGTTTCTTCTCCCTGACAGCGCAGTGCCAAAACGGCTTCCGTCTCATAGCAGGCATTATAATACCAAAGTGCTGCTTCGGCATAATCGCCGTTCTTAAAATAAAAGTCGCCCAATTCACAACAAATTTCTGCACAGCCTTCAGAAATCAACACTTTCGTTGCATATTTAAAAAATGTAACAACATCACCGGCCCGATTCGCCGCTGCTGCTACCACCAAACAAGCCTCTCTCGTTTCCTCGTCATCCCTTTCCGGGTCGTCAGCTGACATTTTAAAATAATCTTCTGCCTGCCAAAAATCCTCGTCCCTGCCGGAAATAAACAATTCTTTGGCATACATATTCTGCAAACGCTTCGACAACCGCTCTCCCTTTTTCGTTATTCTTTCAAATGCCAAAAAATCTCTTCCTGCATGAGACTGCTCCGGCAGATGTGTAATCACAATATCGCTGTCATATATTACAGGCGTTGTACGAATCGTCTCATGAATCGCCTCTTCCCATGTAAACGTGCGCAGACGTTTAAACAGTTTAGGCCTGTACTCTTCATCATAATTATAAACGGTACCAAACTGCAACTGGTTTCCGTATTTCATCTGTACGATTTCGATTTCCGGAAGCAAAGCCTGTTTCAACAGCCTGAAACGTTCTCTGTTTTCGGCATCCAGCACTTCATCTGCATCTGCTGAATATATGTATTCCCGGGTTGCTTTGGAAAACGCAAAATTCCGCGCTGCGGAAAAATCCTGAATCCATTCAAATTCATAGACCTTTGCATTCGGATAAGACGCCGCAATCTCCATAGTGGCATCGGTAGAACCGGTATCCACAATAATCAGTTCTTCCACTAAATCTGCCACAGAATCCAAACAGCGCCTTAATACTCTTTCTTCATTTTTTACAATCATGCAAAGACTTATTGTAATCATATTCCCTCTCCGTTTCCCCCAATCATACTTTATAAAAATATATCGGCAGGCAAAAGAAGAGTCTTTAGTTTTTAATCTTCCATTTTACCGGCAATCATTTCTTCCTGATTTGCTTCTGATTTCTGCATTCCCATAAAAATGGAGTTGTAGTTTTTTTATATTACGTGTATAATGAATACAGTGTATGTTTTCACGAAGGGAGATACTTATGGAACTGATAATTTTAGGTGGCGGTTTAGGAATTATAATTATTGCAGTTATTGTTGCGGTTGTCTCTTCTGTTACGGCAGCAGTTGCAGCCAATGAAGATATCGAAGATTAATGTGAAAAAACGTGAAAGACGGTCTGTGCGGCCGGCTTTTTTACTTGATATCATCTTCTGTCATACCTGCGGCAATCTTTGCAGCTAAATCCTCTAAATACATCCAACGCTCCATTTTTTCTTCCAACTCTTTTTCCAGTTCCTCTTTTTGTAACGTTATTTCCTGTAATTTTACAAAATCCCTGGAATACTGTGGCATTTGCGTTTCCAGTACTTGGATTTTATCTTCCAGCACTGCAATATCTGCCTCAATGGTTTCGTATTCTTTTTGCTCTTTATAAGAAAACTTCAGTTTCTTGGGTGCATGATGACGGTTACCGGATTCCTCGGTTTTCTTCTCCTTACTCCCAATCTGCAGTTTTCCTGCCTGTTCTTGCTCTACTGACTTACGCAAAATATAATCGGAATAATTTCCCTCATATTGTACAATCTGCCCGTTTTCTTCGAACGCAAAAATACGTTGCACGGTTCTGTCCAAAAAGTATCTGTCATGGGAAACCGTTATTACAATCCCCTGAAAAGTATCCAGATAGTTTTCCAGAATTGTCAGTGTTGCAATATCCAAATCATTTGTGGGCTCGTCCAAAATCAATACGTTGGGAGCTCCCATCAGTACCCTGCACAAATGTAAACGCCTTTTTTCTCCTCCGGACAGTTTCCCTACCGGGCCGTACTGGTCTTCTCCGGAAAACAAAAATTTTTCCAACAATCTGGTAGCTGTCATTTTTCCTTCCGGCGTTTCTATGATTTCTGCCACATCACGGATATAATCGATTACCCTTACCGCATCGGGCATTTCACATTCCTGGGCGTAATAGCCGATTTTAACGGTCTGACCAATCTCTATTACACCGCTGTCCGGCTTTTCCCTACCGGTCAGCATCTTCATCAGTGTTGTTTTTCCGCAACCGTTCGTTCCCACAAAACCTACTCTGTCATTTTTTAAAAAGATATATGAAAAATCCCTGATTAACTGCTTATTCTCATATCCTTTAAAAAGATGGGATAATTCTATGGTAGTTCTACCCAAACGGGAGGCTACGGAACCCAGTTCCACTTTTGCATCCGCCTCCGGAGCCTTCCGGCTTTTTAACTCTTCATATCGTTCCAATCTGGCTTTCTGTTTCGTGGAACGGGCCCTTGCACCACGCTTTACCCAC
This sequence comes from Lachnospiraceae bacterium, assembly GCA_045580245.1. Lineage (GTDB taxonomy): Bacteria > Bacillota > Clostridia > Lachnospirales > Lachnospiraceae > Acetatifactor. The sequence goes on along the minus strand of JAZNNL010000025.1, from coordinate 3,245 downwards.
TCCAGCTCTGTTCTTAAAACAGACTGCCTTTTGCGCTCCGTGGCAAGCTCCATTTCCTCTCTTTGCAATTTCAATTCCAGATAACCGGAATAATTCGTTTCGTAAGAATAAATATGCCCCTTATCAATTTCTACAATACGATTGGATACACTGTCCAAAAAATATCTGTCATGGGTTACCATTATGACAGCACCTTTTCTGTTTCGCAAAGTATCCTCCAGCCATTGTGCCATTTCACCATCCAAATGGTTCGTCGGTTCATCCAAAATCAAAATATCCGCCGGTGATAAAAGTACTCTTATTAAGGCCAGTCTCTTTTTTTGTCCACCGGACAAATGACCGCATTTTTCATCAAAATCCGTTATCCCAAGTTTGTTCATCATGGATTTTGCTTCATTTTCACGAACATGATAATCCGCTTCCGTAAATACCGGCAAATCCTCTTTATTTACACCACCTGTTTTCAAAACAGCCTCTAAAACGGTATCTTCCGGTTCAAATTGGGGATGCTGGGGCAGAAATCCTACCATCACATGATTGGCTTTTACTACTCTGCCGTCATCCGGTTCCTCTATCCCTGCAATTATTTTTAACAGAGTAGATTTTCCGGTTCCGTTAATACCGATAACGCCTGCCTTTTCACCTTCCTGTAAAAAAAAGGAGGCATCGTCAAACAGTTTTCTTTCTCCATATGATTTTGTAATATTTTCTACTGTTAATATGTTCATTATATCCTTAACTGTTCCTTTACTCTTCTAAAATCCCCTCTTCAGCAGCTCTTACACTACAACCTTCTTTCGCTGAACCAATTATGCAAATTTCCGCCACTCCAAGACGTAAACACATTTCACAAGCAGGGCAGGCCTGCATATTACCGCATATGTCCCTGGGAACCCCTTCATTGACCGCATTATGCTTACAATCTCTGCACCAGCACTGTCCGCACTCTGCAAATTTGGCTTTTGTAGAATGGGTTTCCTTTTTCTTCACCTGCTCAGTCTGTATATCTTTTTCGTTCTCAGTTTCCTGCATATTGCCAAACAAATCAAACAGATTCATCTGACCTTCTATCATCTTTTTGTCTTTCGCCATTTTGCGTGCCTGCCTGTCCCATGCGTTTCTTTCCGTTTTTTCCTCCATTGAGGTTTTATGCCTTTTTATTATACGGGTTTCCTGCCCCCCCGACAAGTATTTTCAATGAAAGAGACCGGCAAAAAACAGTTTGTTTGGATATTGGTTATAAAACCACTGTTTTCGCCAGTCTCTTTTTATAAAAAATAATGTTTTATTCCTCTACCGCTTTACTTTCAACCAGACTTTTTATAGGTAAAAGAATCAGATTTCCCAGTGCAGCATAGAGCAAAGCACCGATTGCCACTGCAAGATTAGGGCCGATTACCGTCGGCTCACTCATATTGTGGAGTAACCCGATTAAATATACCATCACTATCACTATACTTGTGCACCATAATACTTTTCCGACAAATACCAGCGCACCCTCCATTTTTTCTTTTTCTTGTGAAGTTATCGCATCTCTTTTTTTACAGACTACCGCAAAGGCTCTTGCAAAGTATTTCAACTGCCCGGTAATAAGCAGTAACAGAACCGTTACCACTACCATTGCCAAAATATCCGGAAAATCAATAAAATATGCCCACTAAAATATGTTAGGGCCTGCATAAATACGAAGCATTAGCAGTAATAACAAAACCACCGCCAATATTAAAACCATGGAAAGCAAGGATGTCTTTTTCCTATTTTTATTTATTTTCTCTTTTTCCTTTACCAAAGTAATCATATTCTCCTCCGCTTTATTGTGATAATCATTTCGGGAAATCCGCTCCCCCGACAAAAGCTCATTGACATTTATTTCTAAAATCTCACATAATGGCAACATCATAGATACCTCCGGCATACCATTTCCGCACTCCCACTTTGAAATAGTGCGGTCGCTGATTCCCAATTGTTCTGCCAGCTGCTTTTGCGTAATATTTTTTGCTTTTCGCATGTCTGCAATAAAATTACCTATTTTGTTCTGATCCATTATACTCTCCTCCTTGTGTGATTTCCTTATCAACAACATACCACTCTTTTATATGAAAATCCATGCACGAAACGTAGTTTTTCCTTCTTTAAGGCATTCTACGAATCGGGGAGTTCCATAAAAAAAGCCGGCACCCATCAAAGGTGCCGGCCCGACATCACTATCATTAATATCCAAATTCCTGTGCAAAGTATAATTTCCCATCAATCTCGTAGATTGCAATGCTACAGGTAAGGAATGTACCATCCATAATATTTGCTGCGTGGGAAGGAGAGTTCATCCATGCTTCCACAACACTGTTTGCAGATGTATAACCTTTTGCAAGATTCTCACCCCACATTAAGTCACTGTTTACAGTCCACCAATCAGCCCCATTCGGTCTGGTATGTGAAAAAGTGGTAACAATTTCAATGGCACGAACCTGTGCACAGGCTTCCAGATTTTCATCCCAAATATATGCAGGAAGTCCTGCTGCAGCTCTTTCAGCATTCACCAGTTCAAATGCTTCCACTGCCATGGCCCTTAATTCTTCTGCCCTGACTCTCTCTTCTTCAGTCATCTCTGCAGTCAGCATAGAACCAGCCAGTGCTACTGCTTCTTCGTCAATATACACGAATCCGTTATCCGTTTCAGGACCACGTACTGCAGCTGACATTTCGGCATCATTTCCACAAGCCACAAGGGACAGGCTGCAACACATTGCTAACAAAAGTGCCATTACTTTCTTTCTCATAGTTTTTTCTCCTTTGGTTAAAATCTTTTCTTTCCCTGTAACAACCATGCTAACATGGCTGATGCAGATGCTAAGAAAGCTATTCCCCAAAAATCTCCCTCATCTCCGGTTCTGGGACGTCTGTCAGCACCAAGTACTGCCGCATCCGCTAACGGAGTATCTTCCTCTTCAATCTCAACAAATCTTCTTGCGCCCCTTACTTCCGGTTCCGTAGGCGGTGTTGTTACCACCGGTACCGGTGTAGGCGTTACCTCAGGGGTAGGCTCCGGCGTCGGCGTTACCTCGGGGGTAGGCTCCGGTGTCGGCGTTACCTCAGGGGTAGGCTCCGGTGTAGGCGTTACCTCAGGGGTAGGCTCCGGTGTCGGCGTTACCTCAGGGGTAGGCTCCGGTGTCGGCGTTACCTCAGGAGTAGGCTCCGGTGTAGGCGTTACCTCGGGGGTGGGCTCCGGTGTCGGCGTTACCTCAGGG
>JAZNNL010000024.1:0-11120 GCA_045580245.1 Lachnospiraceae bacterium | reverse complement strand
ATTGCCGGATACAATGGTACCGCCTCCTGAACCGGAACCGCCTCCTGAACCACTGCCCGCATTGGGATTCTTTACATAATTAGCCGTTACCATAACATTGGCAGCAGGCATGGTAATAAAGGTTGCGGAAGAATCTTTACTTACAAAATCCAGCGCCGCATAATCGGTGGTCCATTTTGAGAATTTCAATGAAGTTGTGGTAGGTTCATCTGCAACGATAGGAATAACTGCTCCGGGTAAATAACTACCGGAACCGCTACCGTTCTTAACCGTTAAGGTATACAGCTTTACGTCCGTAGTGCTGTTATTGCCATTACCGCTTACATCACCGGAACCGCCATTTCCGGAGTTACCGTTGTTACCGGAACCGCCTGTATTGCCATTACCACCGTTGCCGTTATTGCCGGAACCGCTACCGTCCGTAATCTTTTCATACTGTGCATAGGTATCGGTATCCTTAGTAATGTCAGTGATTGCAGGTCTCCAGCCGGTAAAGGTATATCCTTCCCTGACAGGTGCCTGAGGCGGAATGGCATCCTCGCCCAACGCTACCTTCTGGGTATAAAGAACCGTATCATTCCAATCAATAAAGTTAACATTAAATTTCTTATCTTCAGAGTCAATCTTGTCATACTGTGCAACAATATCCATATTTCTGCTGACATGACTAAAATCTGCAGGTAACCAGCCGGAGAAGTTATATCCTTCTACTGCAGGTGCTTCCGGAGCTGTTGCGGCAGTATCAATCAACACATCCTGCTCAGATAATATTTCTCCGTTCATACCCCAGAAAATAACTTTGAAAGTGGTAGTCACCGGTTTATCGGTCACTTTAATACTTTCATACTCATTTGCATAAATTTCAGCAGCACTGCCTTCTTCACAGTAGAATTCAATGGTATTATATCCGTCAGTACCGGGATTCTGCTCTGTATTAAAGGCAAGCGGGTCAATAAAAGTTACACTGCTGGGAATATCCACATAACGCACATTGCTGTCCCAGAAAGCATACTTACTGATGGACTTAGCCGTTGTAGGCAATGTTACGGAATATAAACTGTCCGTATTTTTGAATGTACTTTCAGGAATACCTGTAATTTTACTCTTAGATAAATCAGCTGAACCGATTTCTTCACAATCCATAAATGCTTCCGGATAAACTTCGGTAACGCCTTCCGTTTCACTGGCATTAATGGAGCCGGGGGTGCTTAATACACCTCTGCTTTCCAGACACTGTACAATGGTGTCTTTCTGACCGTTATCCAGACCATAGATAATTGCCTGGTCTGCCATAAAATAAGGACTTCCGGAAAAGTCAACCGTCTCTAATAAAGGACAGTCTTTAAAGGGACGGATACCCATGGAAGAAACTGCAGAGGATAGTTTCACATCTGTTAATAATGCATTATTGTTAAATGCATAATCGCCGATGCTGCCACCGCCACCTTCCATATTAACGGTAGTTAACTTGGATTCAGAGCCGGTTCCGTCTTCTCCGTCAGCGCCGGGAACCGTATAATCATATGCAAATGCATAATCCGCAATCGTTTCGGCTCCACCGTTAATATTAATGGTATCCAAATTCTTACAACCGCTAAACATATACGGTTTAAAGGCTTTTACATCTGCAAAAGTAATTTCTTCAATATTGGTATCAGCACTCTGGCCGGAAACAGGCATCACCTTATAGGTTCCGTCAGCCTGTTCTACACCAAGCACACCGGAGAACAAACCGTTATCAACTGCTTTGACACCGCTTGGAACATCCAGTTTTAATGCCGCATCAATAATCTGCCACTGGTAATCCGTTACTTCTACGGAATTATCCAGCTTCCATGCCTCATATTTCGTAATGGCTTCATTTGCTGCATCTTCATAATCTTCTGTAATATATGGATACTTATCTTCCGTATACTTACTTCCCGCACTTAATTCGGAATACGTGGGATAATCTATTAAAGTTGCCGCACCTACACCGGTCTCAGCATCTACCTTATACTGGATTTCCAAGTTGGTAGGCCATCCGCTGTAATAAGTAATGTAGGTTTTTGACTGTTGACCTGCATTGATATTGCTGGAAGAACTCATTGCATAATCAAAAGGTACAATGCCGGTTCCCACTTCACCGGTAAACGTAAGCTTCGGTGTCAAATTGGTGGTCAGGAAATCTTTGTTGGTACAATCTGAAGAGTGCACATCTACTACCTGGGTTGCAAAAGCATCTGTACCTATGTAGGTAATGGTAGATGCATTGTTGAAAATGACATGCTCTAAGTTATGACAACCTCTGAAGGCCTCTTCATTGATTCTGGTAACTGTTGCAGGAATAATAATTTTTTCCAGGAAACAGTTATTGGAAAAGCTTCCTTTGTTTAAGGTGGCTATACCGTAAGGTCCGATTGTTGCAGGAATTTCCACTTCCTTAACCGGTTTCGTCATATTAAAGTACAATAACTCATTTAAGGAATTGACTTGATAAGTCAATTCAGAAATGCCGCCACCTACTGCATCTTCCCGATTTATAATTTCATAACAATCCTTATCGGAATACTTAAATGCAATCGCATTTGCTTTGGTAAATTCATGAATAGCCGAAGTACCTGCACCTTCAAAATAAAATGTCTCATGTACATCTGCTTTAAAATCTTCTACCGTATAATCGTCAGCACCTGTAAAATGTTCAATGGTAACATAGGGGCTTTCTACCAGAATACGTTTCAATTCATTACATCCCTGAAAATTATTTAAATTAACAGGATAATTGGAAGTATTCATGGATTCCGGTAACGTAATATCCGATAATGCGGTACATCCGTTAAATACATAGTATCCTAACTTTTCAAGTGTTACATTCTTTTCTGCCGCATCACCGGATAAATCCAGTACACCGCCTAAAGTTGTGCTTCCCAGTCTGGTACAACCGTCAAAAGCATGATCATAAATTGCAGTTACACCGGCAGGCACCGCAAAACTGGTTAAGGCTCTGCAGTTTTGGAAGGTATAATCAGAAATATACTGCAAACGGGAATCAAAATCCAAACCGATACTGGACATGTTAACACAGTTGGCAAAAGCATACTTACCGATTTCGGATAAACCGTTACCAAGGCTAATGCTTTCCAGACCGGTACATCCATAGAATGCATAGTTTCCGATACCCATCAGGTTTTCACCTACAATCAGGGTATTGATGTTCTGTTCGTTTGCAAATACACCGTTAGAAGGATTGGTATTAATAGTACCGTCCGGTTCCGCAATAATCCATTCCTGTAATGCACCGTCGGTATCGTCTTCCAAATCCGGGTTTGCCGTCAGCGACTGGTTACCGATGTACATAACGGTGATGTTTTTAATCCACTGTTCTGTGGTACTTTCGGTTTTACTGTAGGTATAACCGTCTGCACCCGTAAAGCTGCCACTGGGATCCCTATAATAAAAATTAGCCAGATCCAGGGTACTCCAATTTACATAATCCGCATAATAACAGGGTCTGAATTCCGCATAGCTTACCAAAACATCATTACCGGAAGGATCTGTTTCATGCTTCTCTTCCGCTGCCATATAATATAAGGGTTTCTGGCTACGGCTCACGGCTACGTAACCGGTTCTGGAACCCTGGTTCTCGCTATACTTGGTAAACGCATCTACCGTATCGGGAATGGTCAGGCTCTTGTCGGACAGGTTACCTGCATTATATCCTAAAACAACCGCAATCTTATCAGGGTTTGTTGCAGAAGCATTTACCCACGCAAACTGATATGTACCGTCACCTGTGGTATAAATGGTATCACAATCCTTCGGTACCACAGGGATAACAGTCTTATCAACACCGATTTCACTGTCCCATGTATACTTTTCTGTTGCAGTTGCTGCCTGTGCCTCCGGCACCGGTATTGCCGCAACCAAAACTGCTGTCGCCAGACTCATTGCGCCTAAAGTCTTACGAACCCGCTTACGTAATCTGAAATTCTTCTTTTTTTCTTCTTTGTTTGCCATGATGTTCTCCTTCATCCGGTACTATCTGCCGTAACCTATTTGATACGTTTGGCCACTACCACAAACCGGCCGTAATCCGTATAATAATCACATGTAGATAAGGTTAACAGTTCATCACCGTATTCTGCGGTAACACCGGTATCATACAGTGACATTTCTGCCATTTCTCTCATATTGGAATTAAACTCTATTTCCGAGTTTGCATCTATAAACTGGTAATATTTAAATACTATCTCACTCTCTTCGAAAATCTGGGAACGGAACACAAACATTACTTCATAGGTTCCCTTTTCATAAATCGTATCAAACTGGATATATTTATGATCTTTGTAAAACTCTTCCGAGCTGTACTTATTTAATTGTCCGAACATTCTGCCGCTTCGCATATGATGTCCGTAGAGAATCAGATTGGTACTTCTGGGTAAGATGGAACAATCCGTATCCAGAAATATACTACCGTTTTTATCTTCCTCCTGGTCGAAGTTGTGATTCATATAGTAATCATTGTTAGAAGTTTGCAAAACCGGGTAATCAATATATGTATCGTCAATTTTTATCCATCCGATTAGCTTTTGATTCAAACTATATAACATTTTATACTCATCCAGTATCTCAGGAACCACAATTTCTTCATTATCGTAGTGAATAACAACGGTTTCCGGAGTAACTTCCGTTGCCACATCCATTCCTTTTAACTCCTGTTGCTTTTGTGCATAATCATCTAACCGTTTAATCTGATAATAGTAAATTCCAAGATATATAAAACATGCACCGGCTACGCACATACACAAAGATAAAAGTATTTTTCTGAATCTTTCACGCTTTTTTAATTCCTTTATAATAGACTTCTGCATTTCTTCATCATAATCGGAAAGCTTTACCGTTTTCTTTTTTGATTGTAACGAAGTGCTTTTCTTCTTTGCTGCGGTTCCCCCATTCATTGCGGATGAGGCTTTGACTGCTTCTTCCATTTCTTCCGTAAAATCATCACCAATAATTGTTCTGAAGCGATATTTTCCGGTTTTTAAATCCTGTAAAAGCATTTTCTTACCGCTTGGGGTGGATAAATCATATCTTTTTTTAATGCTTTCAATATATGCGGCATCTTTCAATGCAGCTTCATAATCTGTCTGTGTACGAAACTGTCTGCCTAAAACTGTACGTGTCTGTGTTTCCATCATTCTTTCGTCTGCCCACTTTGCATACTTAACCTAATTTTATTTATTCACTATACATTTTACTATATCTTGAAATTTATTCAAGTGTTTTACTATAGATTGTGTTTTATTTTTTATATTTTTCACTTTTAAAGAACCTCACAAAAATAATTTCATGAATTGGGAAACATTGACAGGCTACCTTACATAATATAAAGCATATCAAAAAAATGGAGGCACTTAATATGAGTGACTTAACTGCTGCAAACTGCGGTTGCAACAACTGCAGTTCTACTTTCGGAAATAATAATGGATGTAACTGGATTTGGATTATCCTGTTATTGTCCTGCTGTGGCGGCAACAATGGCGGATTCCTCGGCTCTAACAGCTGCGGATGCGGATGCGACAACAACAATAACAGCTGTGAATGGTTAATCTGGATTCTCCTGATTTCCTGTTTCTGCGGAAATAACAATTCTTGCTGCTAATTGTAGGAAAAAGTATTGAAAGGCAGGCTGAATAAGCCTGCCTTGTGCATACTTATAAACCAAACATCATATTCTTTATAAAACAAAACCGGGGATTTCCATGAGCAAAGATACTTGGAACACAGAGAATTTGAATAAGGAATGCTGCAGCAATGATTCTTGTCAAAAACCTGACAAAATACAGGCATTTGATGCTCTGTTTACAAATAACCGGATACAGATTTTTAAAATACTCCTTCCCTATCTGGAACCGTCTATGCAAAAATCCCTGGCTATATACATAAAGTATATGGAGTTTCAGTATACACTTACTTACTTTAAGCAATATCCTGATGCACATATGCCCCAGACATCCAAAGAAGATACCAGTCAGATTTGTAACGAAATACTTCCTTTCTGCTCCGGTCCGCAAAAAAAACAAATCGAGCAGTTTGGCAATATGTTTACCAACATGAATCAAATGCGTGAAATGATGGATATGATGAACATGATAAAAGATATGTTTCCTGATGGTTTTTCTTTCGGGGAAAATGAAAATGGTAATCCTTCCGCTCCGGATATTTCACAAATCATGCAAATGTTCGGCGCATCTTTTTAATGTGCATTCAATTATTAATAATTAAGATACTTATTATTTATTACTTATTAACTTTTATACATTCAACCTACAAGAAAGGACACATATATGGAAAACAAACCCGAATGGATGAATGACCCATTAGTCAAAGACATCGAAGAAAAAAAATTACAATTTTTAAGCGAACTGGTTTTAGGAGGCAGAGGCAAAACACAGAAAGAAGCCATGCCCTATATGATGCAGAAAATGAAACAGGCAAAAGAGGACAAAATCTCCTTCTCCGCTACTGATATTAATGCGGTTGTTTCTGCAATCAAAAACCACTCTACCCCCGAAGAACTGGAACAAATCAATAACCTGATGACCAAGGCTCCCCACAAGCTTTAAAACAGATTTTTTTCTGACTGGTTTTGGAGAGTATATTCAAATACCGGTTATAAAAATATTCCTAAACAGACCCTTAGCGAACGTCGGCACTTGCATTCTCCGAGCAAAATTTGCGAAGGAGAAGGCTTAGTACCGCTACGTTCGGTACGAGCGCGAGCGTGTCTGTGTGGAAATTTTTATAACCGGTATTTGTCATTTCACATCTTTAACAGTCTGAAACAATCTGTTTTAAAGCATCACTACTATTTTACTACAATATTTATAATCTTACCTTTTACATAGATTTCTTTCACAATATTCTTGCCTTCGATGGCTGCCTGTACGGAAGGAATCGTTTTTGCTTTCGCAATTGCGGAATCACTTTCTTCGTCCACACCTACTTCTACGGTACCTTTTACCTTACCGTTTACCTGAATACCGATTTCAACCGTATTTTCGACCAGTGCAGCTTCATCATAGGTGGGCCATGCTTCAAAAGCGATGGTATCATCATGACCGAGGCACTGCCACAATTCTTCACCCACATGAGGACAGATACAGGAGAACATCTTTACAAAGCCTTCTGCATACTCTTTAGGACACTTACAGGTTTTGTAAGCTGCATTCATGAAAATCATCATCTGGCTGATTGCAGTATTAAAACCTAACTGTTCGTAGTCGGAAGTCACCTTCTTTACAGTCTGATTATATACCTTGGTTAAGCTGCCGTCATTATCCTCTGTGATATAGTCTTCATTGGTAAAGAATGCCCATACACGGTTGATAAATCTTCTTGCGCCATCTACACCACTGGGATTCCAAGGCTTGGAAACCTCTAAAGGTCCCATGAACATTTCATATAATCTTAAGGTATCAGCACCGTAATCACGTACTACATCACTGGGATTTACTACAAACTCAGGGAATCTCTTACCCATCTTGATACCGTTGGCACCAAGAATCATACCCTGATGTACCAGTTTCTTAAAGGGCTCTTTTACGGGAGAAAGCCCCTTATCGTATAAATAGCGGTTCCAGATTCTGGAATAAATAAGGTGACCTACTGCATGCTCGGGACCACCAATATAAAGGTCAACCGGCATCCAGTGCTTAAGCAGTTCCTGATTAGCAAAGGCATCCTGATTATTCGGATCGATATATCTCATGTAATACCAGCTGGAGCCTGCACTACCGGGCATGGTAGAGGTTTCGCGGGTACCCTTAATACCGTTATTGTCGTACTGCTTCCATTCTGTAGCATTTTCAAGAGGCGCCTTACCGTTTTTGCCTTTATAGTCATCCAGTTCAGGAAGAATCAAAGGCAGCTCTTCATCACTTAATACATGGATATTACCCTCTGCATCATGTACAACCGGTACAGGTTCACCCCAATAACGCTGTCTTGCAAAAATCCACTCACGGAAGTGATAGTTCACGGTCTTGCGTGCAACGCCCTGTTTTACGAGCTTATCGGTAATAGCTTCCTTCGCTTCTTCTACAACCAGTCCGGTAAACTCTTCTGAATTCATCAGTTTACAACCCTTGCCAAGGTATTCTTTCTTCTCAAATGCCTTCTCGCTTACATCACCACCGTCAATAACCTGAATCATGGGAATGTTATGGGCAATGGCATATTCAAAATCTCTCTGGTCATGGGAAGGAACCGCCATAACCGCACCGGTACCATAGCTTGCCAAAACGAAATCACCGATAAACAGCGGTACTTCCTTACCGTTTACAGGGTTAATGGCATAGATGCCCTTTAAAATGCATCCGGTCTTAGTCTTGTTAAGCTCGGTACGGTCCATATCGTTCTTCTTTAAGGTTTCATTGATATAAGCCTGTACTTCTTCAGGATTTTCAATACGGGGCATTAAATCCTTTACAATCTGTCCATCGGGTGCCAAAACCATAAAGGTAATACCATAAATGGTTTCGATACAGGTTGTATAGATAGAGAAACTGCCGCCACCTACAATCTGAAAATCTACTTCTACACCTTCGGACTTACCAATCCAGTTTCTCTGAATATCCTTGGTAGACTCCGGCCAGTCAATCTCTTCTAAGCCCTCTAAGAGTTTTTCTGCAAAGGCAGGCTGGTTAATAACCCACTGCTTCATGTTCTTACGGATAACGGGATAACCGCCACGTTCGGACTTGCCGTCAATTACTTCATCATTAGATAATACGGTACCCAACTCCTCACACCAGTTAACAGGCATATCTACATACTTTGCATAACCGTCTAAATACAGCTGTTTGAAAATCCACTGTGTCCACTTATAGAACTCAGGGTCGCTGGTTGCAATCACTTTAGACCAGTCATAGTCAAAGCCCAGTTCTTTCAGCTGTTTGGAGAAAGTCTCAATATTTTCCTGTGTAAAGCCGTTGGGATGATTACCGGTGCTTACTGCATACTGCTCCGCAGGCAAACCGAAGGAATCATATCCCATGGGATGCAGTACATTATAGCCCTGCATACGCTTCATTCTGGACATAATATCTGTTGCGGTATATCCTTCCGGATGACCTGCATGAAGCCCAACGCCTGATGGATAAGGGAACATATCCAGTGCATAATACTTAGGCTTGCTGAAATCCCATACATCGGTCTTAAAGGTCTGGTTTTCTTCCCAATAAGTCTGCCATTTTTTCTCAATCTCTCTAGGATTGTAAATCTTTTCCATTGTTTTCTTCCTTTCCAAAATATATTCATGCGTCCTTATACAGACACACGCGTACTGCGTACGTAATAAAAATAAGCCCTTCTCATCTCACTTAGAGACGAAAGGGCTTTGCTTCCGTGGTACCACTCTAATTCAAGGACAGATCTCTATATTAAATATATAGCTATGCCTTGCACTCAAAACCTGTAACGGGGTTAACCGCCCGGGGCTACACATCAAACGACTTCACCTAAGGGACTCCGGAACCAGTTCAAAACTGCCTCTTACAGCCTCACACCAGCCGGCTGCTCTCTGATAAGAATAAGGTTTCTACTACTTTCCTTCAACGTCTAGAGTTATTGTAAACATTAGTAGCCGGATTGTCAACCGAATTTTACTTCTTAAAATTGTATTATATTCCTGGTAATGCTTTTATATATTCAGAATCTGCTTAATTAGATCCACATAAACAATATTATTTTCGACTACCGGTACACTATCAATATTAATACATATTTAATGCCTGCTTTATTTTGTCAACATAAACCACATCATCTTCCACTATAATCAAGCCATCAATCTTTATAGTAACCGTTAACGGTTCTTTTTGGCAATATACCTCAAAATCACTTATATTATTAATCTTACATTCAAACTTATCTACTTTTTTATCAGCTGAAGAAACTTTTGGTAATAATACATTATTTACTCTGACATTCCAGGTTTTACCATTTACTAATACGCAATCTATCATAAACCCTTCCATACCATAACAACCATGATATTCATAGTTAATGGATAAGCTTATAACACAAGAAATAAAAGAAAAAATCCCACAAGAAATTAATCCATATATGAAAGATTCCGCCATTCCCGTTACACAAACTCCCAATAGACCTATAATAAATTGAAGAACAGCTATAACGTCGATAATGGTTATGGCTGTATGTTTCCCTTTCTGTTCATCCTTCTTTATTACAAAATTCTGTCTCATACTATTTCCCTCCGTCATAAGTATTACTTTTATGTTTTCTGATAGACAGATACATGAAATTTTTAATTGGTTTTATGAAATTGATATTTTTTTAATGAACCTATACCTCTAAAAGTATCATATCCAAAAGTTGCATCGTTTCTGCCTGCCATGCATATTCTTTTATTGGTTCAGAATATCCTTGATTCTGTCCACGTATACCATACCATCTTCTATGATGGTTTTTTCACCCAAAGTTGCATATACAAGATTATATGTAAACCAATCACTATTAACAGAAATTTGAAGAGTATGCGTACCGTTAATGACACAGGAATAGGTTTTATTGAATTTATCCGGTGAAGAGCTGACAGGAAGCGGAATATCATTTACTCTTATATCCCAACTAAACCCTTTACTGTACGAAAACTTTGTCGTACGACAATCAATTGAAAACCCGTCCATTGAAAAATACCCATGGTATTGTTTATTAACGGTATAATAGAGAATTACACCAACTGTAAATATAATTCCACCAAATATCATAAGAACAATACCTGATACATCTCCGGTAGCCAAAATAAAGAATCCAATAAGAAATATAATGGTACTAAACGCGTACATAATAGTTCGAACGATTTCATTTGTTTTCCCTTTATGCAGTTTTATCACAAAATTCTGTCTCATACTATTTCCCTCCGTCATAAGTATTACTTTTATGTTTTCTGATAGACAGATACATGAAAATGCAAATTGGTTTTATTATTTTTAAAATTAATGAAATATTTCTAATCCGACTTATCTCCCTACACAAACAACAGGATTGCCGGTTCACGGCAATCCTGCCTGTATCATCATCTCATAAAAATGATTCCTATCGTTTAACATCAAGCATTA
>JAZNNL010000023.1:0-5377 GCA_045580245.1 Lachnospiraceae bacterium | reverse complement strand
GCATCCTGCAATAAATGGTGGATGGATGAGATTGTCGGTACCGGGGATTATGCAAAAGAACAGGAAGAAATCTCCAAACTGGGTGACAATCATGTATACTTCCTGCCTTATCTGATGGGAGAGCGTTCTCCTCACAACAATCCCAATGCCAGAGGTACATTTGTGGGGATGACTATGGACAGTACCCGTGCGGATATGACCCAGGCAGTGTTAGAAGGGGTTGCATTTGCCTTGAGAGATTCCCTGGAAGTGGCAAAGAGTCTTGGCATACATATTGAAAGAACCAAAATTTGCGGTGGTGGTGCAAAGAGTCCTCTGTGGCGTAAAATCATTGCAAATGTATTGAATATAAAAGTAGATGTGCTTCAAAACGAAGAAGGACCGGCTATGGGCGGTGCGATGTTAGCGGCAGTGGCATGCGGAGAATATGCAAGTGTGGAAGAGGCGGCTGAAAAACTGGTAAAAGTAGTGGATACCGTAGAGCCGGATCCGGTTATTGCTGCAAAATATGAAACACGTTATGCACAGTTTAAAGAAATCTATCCGGCATTGAAACCGGTATTTGAACTTATAAAGTAACAGGTAAATTTGGCATCCGGATGTGTTTGGGACAAAACCGGAGATGCCGTTTGTTTATCAAAAGAAAGGGAGAAGCGTATGGAAATTAAGAAAGTAACAGATGCGGCTTTTAAGAAGTATGGTCGCGTGGTGGACAATGTGGATTTTTCCGCGCTGGTAGCTAAAATGGCAGAAACCCCGTTGCCGGAGGGCGTTACATATGAGCCTGCGGTTGACATTCTGGAAGCGTTACCGTTAAAGGCGGAAGTGGAAAGAGTGACATACGGAGAAATGCCCATACAAATCGGTTACTGTAACGGACACAATACAATGTTAAATGCGCTGGAATACCACAGAGATTCTGAAATCAATGTAGCGGCAACAGATGCAGTACTGATGCTTGGATTGCAACAGGATGTGGAAGAGGATTTTACCTATGACACTTCCAAAGTAGAAGCGTTTTTGGTACCTGCAGGTGTGGCGGTAGAAGTATATGCAACAACCTTACACTATGCGCCCTGTGATGTAGATAATAAGGGATTTAAGGTAGCGGTTATTCTGCCGAAAGGAACCAACTATCCTTTAAAAACAGCCCACACAAAAGTGGCAGACAGCAAAGCGCCTAGCGAAGATGCTCTTATTACCGCAGTGAACAAATGGTTAATCGGCCACGCAGAAGGTGGTTTGGATGAAGGTACATTTATCGGTCTTAAGGGAAAGAACCTCTGCCTGACAGAGGATTAGTTTAATATAATCAAAAGAACACATATCCCCAACAACAAATATTAAGGAGGAACCAACAATGTTCAACAATTTACCCCAGGTAAAAGTAGGTGTGGTAGCAGTCAGCCGTGACTGTTTCCCAGAATCATTATCCGTAAACAGAAGAAAAGCCCTGATGGAGGCGTATACCAAGAAATACGGTACCGACAGTGTGTATGAGTGCCCTGTTTGTATCGTGGAAAGTGAAATCCATATGGTACAGGCACTGGAGGATATCAAGAAGGCAGGCTGTAATGCTCTTTGTGTATATCTTGGAAACTTTGGTCCTGAAATTTCCGAAACTTTGCTTGCTAAGCACTTTGACGGTCCTGCAATGTTTATCGCAGCAGCAGAAGAAAGCCAGAACGATTTAATTGGCGGACGTGGCGATGCATATTGCGGTATGTTAAATGCAAGTTACAACTTAAAGCTTCGCAATGTAAAAGCATATATTCCCGAATATCCCGTAGGCAATGCAGAAGAATGTGCAGATATGCTGCATGAATTTTTGCCTATTGCAAGAGCAATCGTTGGTCTGTCTGACTTAAAGATTATCAGCTTCGGTCCCAGACCCCTTAACTTCCTTGCTTGTAATGCACCTATTAAGCAGCTTTACAATTTGGGTGTTGAAATCGAAGAAAACTCTGAACTTGACCTGTTTGAAGCATTCCATAAGCATGACGGAGACGAACGTATTCCTGCAAAAATTAAGGAAATGGAAGAAGAACTGGGCGCAGGCAACTTAAAGCCCGAAGTACTGCCTAAGCTGGCACAGTACGAATTGACCCTGCTTGACTGGGTGGAAGAACACAGAGGTTACAGAAAATATGTAGCTATCGCAGGAAAATGCTGGCCTGCTTTCCAGACCCAGTTTGGTTTTGTTCCCTGCTACGTAAACAGCCGTCTCACCGGTATGGGTATCCCCGTATCCTGTGAAGTGGATATTTACGGTTGCTTAAGCGAGTTTATCGGTGCTTGTGTCAGTGAAGATGTTGTAACTTTACTGGATATCAACAACTCCGTACCTGCTGATATGTACGAAGAGTCCATTAAGGGCAAATTCGATTATACACATCAGGATACCTTCATGGGCTTCCATTGCGGTAATACCAACTCCAAGAAGCTGGCATTCTGCAGCATGAAGTATCAGATGATTATGGCAAGAAACCTGCCGGAAGAAGTAACCCAAGGTACTCTGGAAGGTGACATTGTTCCCGGCGACATTACGTTCTATCGTCTGCAGAGTACTGCGGACTGCAAGCTGCGTGCATACATTGCACAGGGCGAAGTTTTACCTGTTGCAACCAAGTCCTTTGGTGGTATCGGTGTATTCGCTATTCCTGAAATGGGCAGATTCTACCGTCACGTACTGATTGAGAAAAATTACCCTCACCACGGTGCGGTAGCATTCGGTCACTACGGAAAGGCTTTATATGAAGTGTTTAAATATATCGGCGTGCCCGTAGAAGATTTGAACTTCAACCAGCCTAAGGGTATGATGTATCCTACAGAGAATCCGTTTAAGTAAGTTATATAAAATATAAGCGTAACGAAGGCGGAGCATAATAGCAATGTTATATAGTTAAGCATAAGATTTGTAAAAAAGAGCCGTCCATTCATTTGAATGGACGGCTCTTTTTTGCAGTATTTAGTTTGTGAAACTGAAATTTTGCGCGTAGCAATGAGCCATGCGCAGATGGGCCGAAGGTGACTGCCGGGTGCTCGCACACAGGCAGCGCCTTCGTGCGAAGATGCATACGGCGAACGCCGCGACAGTGAGTAAGCGTTAGCTTACGAACCTGTCGGCATGGAGAATGTAGGTGAAAACTGAAATTTTACGGATTTCTGGAATTGATACTCAAAAGCTAACAATATTATTAGTCATTATACCAAACCTGTTCTCTTATATAAAATCTCTACTCACCAAATCATAGCCCCATACAGAAGGCTTTGTAGCTCCATCTGGAAGCAAATTATGAACGGATTGCTGTTCTTCATATCGCCGTTTAAAACAATGCCTTTCAACACAATATACTTCAATATGAATGTTTTGATTGACACGGACTAAATATAATTTTCCGTTCTTCTGTTCAATATGTATCTTGCCCGGCAAATAAGTTCCGGTATACTGGTCAAGCTCGGCAGATGACAATGCTATTTCGTCAGCTCTTCGAGCATGTTCCTCCTCACCACCATGTATAATGGAAGCAAGTGCATTTCCAAAACGATATTGGTCTAATGATTCTGTATTTGAAATGATTATAATACAAAAATCTTCTTCAAAATAGTATTGGGTATATGCAGAAATTCCAAGGTTATCCCCACCATGAGCATATTTGACAGTACCGTATTCTTCATATCGTTCTAGTCCGTAGCAATAGTGATTTTTATTTTCTGCAAAATAGAACTCATATGCTTTAGAAGATAATATCATACGATTTTTCAGGCATTCATACCACTTCTGCAAATCATCACAATTTGTAACCAGTGAGCCTGCTCCAATGCCAAAGAGATTATTTGTATAAGGAACTTTGACCAATATACCATAGTCATGCATATAGTTACTTGCCTTATTCATAATAATATCTTGCCCATTGTCATATGTAGAACTGTTCATGCCAAGTGGAGAAAAAATATTTGAAGTTAAAAAATCACTATAGGTCTGTCCGGAAACATTTTCAATAATCCACGCAAGCAATGTGTAATTAGTATTGTTATATTCAAAATAGGTGTCTGGTTTTCCTATAGGCTCTTTTATAATCCAACTCTTGAAAAACTCCTCTTTATTGTATGGTAATCTGTCTTCATACACATAGAAATTGTTTTCAAAATTGTAATTATTATGTAGACCGGATGTATGTGAAAGCAAATCATGAACAGTAATTTCACTAGGCAATTGTAAGTTGGACGGGAGGTATTGATTCGCTTTTTCATGCAGCTTCAGAAGTCCCTTATCATAAAGTATCATGATTGCAAATGCTGTGAACTGTTTTGTAACAGAAGCAACCGAAAAATGAGTATCCATAGTATTCTTTATGCCAAACTCAATATTTGCGTATCCTCGGCTGGTCTCATATATAGTTTTACCTTTATGAGTAATTCTAATAACACCAGAGAAATCCCAGTAATCAATTTCCTCGCTTATATAAGTACTTAACTTTTTCTGAATATCCGTCATGAAAATAGTTTGATTTTTCATGCGCCACCTCACTTACTTCATATTTACTACAATATTATTTCGTCCGTAAAATTCAAATTTGTCGTTCCCTCATAGTATACAGTTACCACATATCTGCGTCAACAAATTGCAATTATTTAGCAAGTTATCAACTGGTATGATTTATGTATTATAGATGTTGTATACAATTATAAAACAGTAAAAATTTTAAATCTTAACTTAATGGAAAACAATGCCTGCAACAAGGGAAAAAGAGCCGATTTTTTGTTGTTCTGTTCGATTGACTACGCATGAAAAGAATGGTACTCTAAAATAGTGGATTTACATTAGAAAAGAAACATTTGTACAAGGAAAGAGCAAGCTTGTATTAAGAAGGAATTATTGATGAAAACAACTAACAGAGAATACCCCACAAAAGAATTAATAAAGCGTTTTTTGCCTTACTATGGCAATCATAAAAAGGTCATGATTATGGACCTTTTTTGCGCGTCATTAACCACGCTTTGCGAGTTGGTGCTGCCTATGATTTTAAAGCAGATAACCAATATGGGGCTTTATAATATTGCAGATTTGACAGTAGGATTTGTTGGGAAAATGGGCCTGCTTTATCTGGTGCTTCGCATTATCGATTGTGCTGCCAATTATTATATGGCGGACATGGGACATGTAATGGGTGCCCGAATCGAGACAGATATGCGCCGGGATGCTTATGGACATTTGCAACAGTTATCCAATACCTATTACAACAATACTAAAGTGGGACAGATTATGGGGCGTATTACCAATGACCTGTTTGATGTAACGGAATTTTCCCACCATTGTCCGGAAGAATTTTTTATTGCCGGCGTGAAAGCGGTTGTGGCCTTTGTGATTCTGGCA
>JAZNNL010000022.1:0-4407 GCA_045580245.1 Lachnospiraceae bacterium | reverse complement strand
ATGACAACACGTCTGACTCTTGAAATCCAGGGTGTTAAGCATGAAAACATTCAGCCTTTAATTGACTTCCTTAACGAGCGTGGTTTATCTACCGGTGGTACAGGTTCCCTGGTTCGTCCGGTTGTTTCCTGTAAGGGTACTACCTGTCAGTATGGTCTGGCTGATACTTATGGTTTATCCGATAAGATTCATGAGAGATTCTATGTAGGATATCATGGAGTAACTCTTCCTCACAAGTTTAAGATTTGTGTGGGCGGTTGTCCAAATAACTGTGCTAAGCCAAGTTTAAATGACCTTGGTATTATCGGTCAGAAGGTACCAATGATTGATTACTCCAAGTGTCGTGGTTGTAACAAGTGTCAGGTGGTAGAAAGTTGTCCGATTAAGATTGCCGAAGTAGTAGATGGTAAGATTAATATCAATCCAAACGAATGTAATAACTGTGGACGTTGTGCAGGTAAGTGTCCGTTTGGTGCATTGGAAGAATATCAGTATGGTTTCAAAGTATATGTTGGTGGACGCTGGGGCAAGAAGGTTGCTCACGGACAGCCACTGAACAAGATTTTCACTTCCGAAGAAGAGGTTATGGACTTAGTAGAAAGTGCAATTCTTTTATTCCGTGATGAGGGTATCTCCGGTGAAAGATTTGCAGATACTATTAACCGTCTTGGTTTCGATTACGTAGAAGATAAGCTTCTCAACAACAAGATTGATAAGGATGCAATCCTTAAGAAGACTGTTAAGGGTGGCGCAACCTGCTAATATAAAGCAAAGAAAAAATATAGCTCCGGGAAACGGAGTCTGCCGGACCGCTGTAGACGGTAAAAGGGCCTTAAAATGACTTTCCCTATAGAATTTTCTGTAGGGAAAGTATACCCTTTTGCTGTTTACGGTGGTCTTTTTCTATGTTATATTGTTTATAGGTTTTTGAAGGAGAATGGCAATGAAAAAGAAAATTCTTGCAGTATTTTTACTGTTTACTATATTACTATCAGGATGCGGAGTTGCAACTGATGATGAAGTTTCCGGGGAAACGGTAACTTTTACAGATGACCTCGGGCGAAGTGTTACTGTGTCGAATCCAAAACGTGTAGCGGCACTTCTGGGAAGCTTTGCCCAAATATGGCAGTTGGCAGGTGGTGTAGTTTCCGCAACGGCAGATGATGCGTGGGAAGACCTGCACCTGGAACTCTCGGAAGATACCGTTAATTTGGGAAATACAAAGCATCTGAATTTGGAACTGCTATTCGCATCCGAGCCGGATTTTATTTTGGCCAGTACAAACACGGCTCAAAATTTGGAGTGGAAAGACTTATTGGAACCAACCGGTATACCGGTTGCCTATTTTGATATTGATGATTTTGTCGATTATCTTCGCCTTTTAAAGATTTGCACAGAAATTACCGGAAAGTATGAGAATTATGAGCTGTATGGAGAAGATGTGCAGGCACAGATTGATAAAGTTATAGAAAAAAGCGTACAGCGTGTAAAGACAAAAGGTGCACCTACGGTGCTTTGCATGGTGGCTTCTGCATCCGCAGTATATGCAAAAAACAGTGACGGAAACGTACTTGGTGCGATGCTTAATAGTCTTGGCTGTAGGAATATAGCTGATTCTGATTCTATGTTGCTGGAAAATGTAAGTTTGGAGCATATTCTGGTGTCTGATCCGGAATATATTTTCTTTGTGCAACGTGGCGATGACGAGGTTGGCATGAAGAAATATGTGCAGCAATTTCTTATGGATAATCCGGCTTGGAGTGAACTTACTGCTGTAAAGAACGGCAGGGTATACTTTATGGAAAAGAACTTGTTTAATTTAAAACCAAATCACCGCTGGGGTGAGGCGTATGAAATCATGGAGGAAATTCTTGCAAATGAGTAAGAAGCAAAAAATAGTATTTTGGGGCGCAGTATTGCTTTGTATGAGCAGTGTATTGCTTAGTCTTTGTCTTGGAGCAGCTAATTTAACACTACATGAATTATGGCATGCAATAAAGAACGGTCCGTCCGGAATAGCGGGATATATTTTCTGGTATTCTCGTCTGCCAAGAACTTGTGCTTGTCTGCTGGCAGGGGCTGCTCTTTCTTTGGCCGGATGTATTTTACAGAGTGTACTTGGTAACAAATTGGCATCTCCGGGCATTATCGGTGTGAATGCCGGTGCAGGTTTGGCTGTAACGGTGTGTTGCGCGTTAGGAGCCTTGTCCGGCTGGGCGGTTTCCTTGGCATCTTTTGGCGGGGCATTGTTTGCAGTAATGATTGTAGTGTGGCTTGCAAAAAAGACAGGAGCTTCCCGAAGTACCGTAATTTTGTCAGGTGTAGCAATAAACAGTATTTTTGGGGCTTTACGTGATGCGGTGACGGTATTGGTACCGGAAACCGCTATGCTGAGTAATGAATTTCGGGTGGGTACTTTTTCTTCTGTAGTACCGACAAGGCTGTTACCGGCGGGAATATTGATTGTTGCAGCGATTATTTTAGTTATGACATTATGTAATGAACTGGATGTGATTTCGCTGGGAGAAGAGACTGCAGGAAGCCTTGGTATGCCGGTAAAAAAAATACGTATGCTCTTTTTGATTTTGGCAGCAATACTGGCGGGAGCAAGTGTCAGCTTTGCCGGTTTACTTGGATTTGTGGGCTTACTGGTTCCTCATATGGCAAGAAAGTTTGTGGGCGGTGAAAGCAGATATTTGCTTCCGGTCAGTGGTTTACTTGGTGCCGGCTTTGTTACCTTGTGTGATTTTGCATCCAGAATGCTGTTTGCTCCATATGAACTTCCGGTGGGCATTTTGATGTCCGCTTTTGGAGGACCATTCTTCTTATTCCTTCTGTTAGAGAGGAAAGGAGGACATCATCGTGCTTGAAATTAGAAATTTATGTACAGGATATTCTGATAAACCGGTTTTGAAGGATATTTCCGTAACTGCAGCTGATGGAAAAGTGACAGTATTATTTGGTCCAAACGGTTGCGGGAAATCTACGTTTTTAAAAGCTGTTTGCGGGTTATTACCGGTATTCGAGGGAACAGCAGTAATCAACAATGAAGAATTACTTTCCATGGATGCAAAAGAATTAGCCAAAAGGGTAACCTATTTGGCACAGAGTCGACAAATTCCGGATATAACGGTACAACGTCTGGTACTGCATGGACGTTTCCCGTATTTAAGCTACCCGCGCCGTTATCGTGCAGAAGATTATAGGATGGCTGAAAATGCAATGAAACAGATGGGAATTCTTGATTTGGCTGACACACCGGTAGCAAATCTTTCCGGTGGACAGCGGCAAAAGGTATATATTGCTATGGCACTGGCTCAGGATACCGAAGTAATATTGATGGATGAGCCGACAACTTATTTGGATATGAAACACCAGATGCAGACTCTCCGTCAGGCAAAAGAATTGGCAGAACAGGGAAAAACCGTGTTGCTGGTGGTACATGATATAGATCAGGCAATGAACACTGCAGATGAGCTTGTTCTTATGAATAAAGGAAACGTAATAATTCAGGGAACTCCGGAGGAGGTATATTTGTCCGGAAAAATAGATGAAGTATTCTCTGTATCCTTGAACCGGGTGCATACCGGTAAGGGATGGCGGTATTTTTGTGAGGAGGCATAGTATGGCGTACTTTCCAATGTGTGTGAATTTATATGATAAGCCAGTTTTTTGTATCGGTTCGGGACCTCAAATCCAGGACAAACTGGAAAAACTAGTGGGGTTTGGAGCAAAAATCCGGTTACTGAAGCATTTAACAGAGGAAGATTTGTCAGAGCATCCTGCGTTAGTGATTGCCGGGGATTTGAAGGAGGAGGAAGCAGAGCAGATAAGTTTACTGTGCAGAGAACACAATATTCCGGTCAATGTGGTGGATGTAACAAGGCTTTGTACTTTTTTCTTTCCGGCATTGATAAAAAAAGGCGAATTAACAGTTTCTGTTTCTACAGGAGGAAGTAGCCCGATGGCCGCCGGAGTTTTACGTAGACAAATAGAAGAAAGTATTCCGGATAACACAGAAGATATTTTACAGTGGCTTGGTGAAAGGCGAGAACTTTTAAAGGAAAAAGGAATACTAAAGAAAGCTACAGAGCAGGCTCTTGTTCTAAATCGTCCGTTAACAAAGAAAGAATGCGATTTATTGATTGAAGTATGATTTAAAAAACCGGGGTAAAAGTGGGGTACAACAAAATCGGTCACCTTTGAAATCTGCATAAACAAAGGGCCATAGAGCCTATGACTAGACGGTCGACTCCCCTCAGGTCCATTAAATGTGGATAATGGAAATAGCGGAATGCAGTTAAGGCATTCTGCTATTTTTTTTTGCGGAATTTTACCTTTGTTGATTTAACAAACCACGGCTTCTTTCTCATTGCCTTTTTTACCACATTGTAGTAAAATTAACTA
>JAZNNL010000021.1:0-2021 GCA_045580245.1 Lachnospiraceae bacterium | reverse complement strand
AATGAAGGCGAAAATCCGCCGCAAGGCGCATTACTTATACCGCAAGCGCATTCGCAAACAGATGTCTTTCGAACAGGCTGCTGCTACCATGATACGCACCTTCAACCGAAAGTTCTACGACGTAAAAGAAGAAAATGCCTTCACCTGGAGCCGATGGTTTTTTCCGGTACTGGACTCCACTGATGGTCTGAAAGAACTGGATGCTTACCTACTACAGTATATCCGTTATCTTTACAGTGGCCGCCACTACAAAGGCAATTTCCGCATCAGTTATGAACAAATCAAAGCACTGGGCTTCCGAAGCCTGGTACATGAATACTATGCATTCAAATCCGCGGATTTCTCCTTGCAGAGCAAATGAAAATATACTATTATGAATAGGTATTATTTATAAGAAAGTTGGAAGATGATTATGACCAATAATGAAAAAGCCTTAATGCTCCACGAGCAGTGGAACGGTAAATTAGAGACCATCAGCAAAACTCCGGTTAAATCCAGAGAAGATTTGGCACTGGCCTACACTCCCGGTGTTGCCGAGCCTTGCAAAGTCATTGCAGAGGATAAAGAAGCTGCTTATAAGTATACCATGAAAGCCAATACAGTTGCGGTTGTATCCGACGGCAGTGCCGTACTGGGACTGGGAAACATCGGGCCCCATGCAGCCATGCCTGTTATGGAAGGTAAGGCGGTGCTCTTTAAAGAGTTCGGCGGTGTAAACGCCGTTCCCATCTGTCTGGATACCCAGGATACCGAAGAAATCATCAAAGCCGTTACCTGGCTGGCTCCGGGATTCGGCGGTATCAACCTGGAAGACATCAGCGCTCCCAGATGCTTTGAAATTGAAGAACGTTTAAAAGCCACTCTGGACATTCCTGTATTCCACGATGACCAGCACGGTACGGCCATCGTCGTTTTGGCAGGCATCATCAACTCTTTAAAAGTGGTAGGAAAGAAAAAAGAAGACTGTAAGGTAGTGGTAAACGGTGCCGGCAGTGCCGGTGTTGCCATTACCAAACTGCTTTTAACCTATGGTTTCCCTAATATTATTATGTGTGACAAGGTAGGAATTGTTTCCAAAGATACTGAAGGCCTAAACTGGATGCAGAAAAAAATGACTGAAGTAACCAACTTACAGAATGAAACAGGCTCTTTAGCCGATGCCATGAAAGGTGCAGATATCTTTGTAGGCGTATCCGCTCCCGGTATCGTAAGCGAGGAAATGGTTTCTTCCATGAATCAGGATGCCATTTTATTTGCTATGGCAAATCCTGTTCCGGAAATTATGCCGGATTTGGCAAAAAAAGCCGGTGCGAAAGTTGTAGGAACCGGACGCAGCGATTTCCCCAATCAGGTTAACAATGTAGTCGCCTTCCCCGGTATATTTAAAGGTGCCCTGGAAGGACGCGCAACACAGATTACCGAAGAAATGAAACTGGCTGCTGCCATTGCTATCGCCGGTTTAGTACCTGAAAATGAATTAAACGAAAACAATATTATGCCTGAGGCATTCAATCCCATGGTTGCAGATGTGGTTGCCGAAGCTGTAAAATCTCACATAAAATAAATATGCTGTAATCCTTTGCCATGCACAGGTGCCGCATTTACAGAAAGCAGGTTACTATGGAAGCGCACTGGTTAGGAAAACCCTATTATTCCCTGGATGCCTTTTGTAAAAATACATATGGTGAAAAATACTATAAAATTGCTTTAGATGCAGGCCTGTCCTGTCCAAACCGTGACGGAACCATTTCCTTGGGTGGTTGCATTTTTTGCAGTGCGGGCGGAAGTGGTGACTTTGCCCAAAAGATAAGTGTAACTAACGTTGCCAAACAATTGGAAGCAGGGCGCAATCTTTTCCATGACAAAAAGGTTGGCAGTAAATTTATTGCCTATTTTCAGGCCTACACCAATACATACGGACCCGTTTCCTATCTGAGAGAGATTTATACTGCTGCGCTTTCCTTGTCAGATGTAGCAGGCATTTCCATTGCCACCAGATGCGATTGTCTGGATAAGGAAGT
>JAZNNL010000020.1:0-28665 GCA_045580245.1 Lachnospiraceae bacterium | reverse complement strand
AGACGGTCCATATCATGGTTGCCGGAAGGGATACAAATTAAGCCCTTACCATCGGTTTTGTTATAGTTTTCCAGATATTTTGCAAGGAATTCCTTGAAAGTACCCTTGCCGGATTTGGAAAAGTAAGGGTGTTCACAGCGGAACAAATCATTGTAGTGAGAAGGACCAAAGTGCAGTAAAAAGTCCATGTGGAATCCGCCAAGCAAAGATTTGTCCGGTTCACCCCATTCAGATACCATGGCGGCATCGGGGAATTCTTTGTTTAAGAAGTCACGTACATTCTGCCAGAGTTTGATGGTACCCTTGCCGTCCTCGTCCAGTTTAACAAGTGAGCCTGCCATATCCACACGGAAACCGTCACAACCCATCTTTAACCAAAAACGCATAATATCTTTTAAAGCTTCCAAAGTAGCCTTGGGACCTTCATCGTCCATGGATTGCTGCCAGGGCAGTTCGGGCTTGTAGAAACCGTAGTTCAACGCAGGCTGGTTGGAGAAAAAGTTTACCGCACAGGAGCCGTCACGGTCAGAAATGCCGCGGATGCAATTCATGCCCTTGGGTTCTTCCCAAATGCTGTCAGTCCATACATAACGGTCGGTGTAGGCATTTTTCTCTGCCTTCATGGATTCTTTGAACCATTTATGTTCCACGGAGGTATGACCGGGCACAAGGTCTAACAATATGTGCATATCTCTTGCGTGTAATTCGTCAAAAAGGCGCTTTAAGTCTTCGTTGGTACCATAACGGGGTGCGGCCTTATAATAATCTCTCACATCATATCCTGCATCACCGAAGGGGGAATCAAAGCAGGGATTCATCCAGATGGCATTACAGCCTAATTCTTTGATATAATCTAATTTGCTGATAATACCCGCAAAGTCGCCGATACCGTCTGCGTTGGTATCGCAGAAAGACTGGGGGTAAATTTCATAAAACACTGCGTTGTCAAGCCACTTGGGCTGTTTGATGGTCATAGTCATATCCTCCTTGTCAATTGCATGATTTTAGGTTATATATATGATATAACACTTTTGTGTAGGGGAAATCTACTGAAATAATCTTTTTATATGATACTATAATACGATTTGGTGCTGCTTATTTGAGACGGCATCCGGGTTTGTACGGAGGTAAGGGCTATTCATGCAAAAAACGGTTGCGGAAGAAAAAAGAAAACATAGTTCAAAAATAATACCTTTTAGTTATTATGAATGCAGGATACCGGATTATTTTGCCAATGTGCCTCTGCATTGGCATGGGGAATTTGAACTAAATTATATTCGTAGTGGTTGCAGTGAGTTTATTTGCGGAGATGAAAGGCTTTTGGCGCAGGCAGGTGACGTGATATTGCTTACGCCCAATACTTTGCATGCCATTTATCCGTACGAAAACAACACACAAACATATGATACTTTGGTATTTCATCCGTCCATGCTGGGACTGGAAGATAATGACAGATGTGCAGCCGAATATATCCGTCCTATTGTGAATGGCAGTTTGGGTGTCCAAATGCATATAAGAAAAGACTGTGCACAGTATGCAGTCATAAAGGAACTGGTAGAAGAGATGATTATATGTGCAAAAGACAATAGTGCACAGGCAGATTTGTTGCTGAAAAGCAATTTGTTACGAATGCTTTGGATGCTAGAGAAGAACGGGGGTATTTACCGTAACCGGGAAGAAGATGTAAAAAGAAGTGAGTTGATACGTCCTGCTTTGGAGTATATGAATCAGAATTACTGTGATAGTATTACAGTAGAGCAACTGGCAAATATTACCCATTTAAGTAAAAGTTACTTTATGGACCGTTTTAAGCAGGCAGCAGGTGTCGGCGCGGTAGAATATATAATACAACTGCGGATTAAAAAAGCCTGTGAACTGCTTCTGGATACAGAGAGAACTACTGCTGAAATTGCCTTCGAATGTGGCTTTAAAAATCTTTCTAATTATAACAGGCAGTTTAAGAGAATCATGGGCTGCACGCCCAATGCATACCGGAAAGAGAACCGGTTTTAGATTATTTGACGGATGAAATACCGGGGCGGTAAAAATGCATTTTATCATAAATCTTGACAGATTTAGCAGAATCCGTCAAAATATAAGAGAAGCAATTTTGTTACATAGGAGGAAGAGAATGAAAAAGTATATTGCTGAATTTATTGGTACTCTGGTACTGGTAACCTTAGGTTGCGGTACTGCAATGTTAGTAGGTTGTGACGCTGTAAACGGTGGCGGTTACATCCTGACAGCCCTGGCTTTCGGTCTTGTAATCGTAGGCATGGCTTACTGTGTAGGTAACATTTCCGGTTGCCACATCAACCCTGCAGTTTCTCTGGGCGTTCTGATGAGCGGCGGCATGACTGTAAAGGATTTCGCAGGCTATGTAGTTTCCCAGTGCTTAGGTGCATTAGCAGGTGCAGGTCTTCTGGCAGCTATCTTCGGCCTTGGCGGTGTAACAGACATGACCGGCGGTTTCGGTTCTAACGGTCTGGCAGGTGTAAACGGCAGCCCCGTTGCAGGTCTTTTGGTAGAAATCGTACTGACCTTCATCTTCGTTATGACCATCTTAGGTGTAACTTCCAAGAAGGCAAATCATGGTTCTTTCGGTGGCCTGATTATTGGCTTCACTCTGGTACTGGTACATATCCTTGGTATCGGTTTAACCGGTACTTCCGTAAACCCTGCAAGAAGTATTGGTCCTGCAATCGTTGCAGCAATCACCGGTAACACCGCACCCATCGCATGTGTATGGGTATTCATCGTTGGACCTTTAGTAGGTGCAGCACTGGCAGCAGTAGTTTACAAGTTCTTAGAGAGCGAGAAATAAGAAACTATTTGCCATGGTAAAGACCATAATCGATGTCATTAAATGGTAAAAAGAAAAGTTGACTGAAGGAGTGGATTTTGTAATCTGCTCCTTTTTCTTGTGCGGGGATTATGCATTTGTTGTGAATGTGGTGCGGTTGTGTTAAAATGGGGTGAGTGTAGAGGAATGTTGACATAAAGAAAACTTAGTGGTACTATAATTATAGAAAAGTGCTACCGATAGACGGTTAGCCCTAATTAAATGTTAGTTATAAAAATAACCGCCAAGTTTTCTCAGGACCAGGCGGTTATTTTTGTGTCTTGCTATTGCGACCAAGCGTATAGCCAAAACTGAAGCAAGTCAAGCATAAGCTGATTACAGCAATCAAGCCTTCGATGGTTAACATAAGCAAAATCCTCCATTTTGAGATTTCCACAAGTGGATTTCTATGTAAACAGAGGTCACAGTCCTCTGGCAGAAGGACTAACCGCCTACCGTTATGGTAGCACCTAAATATATTATACCAAACGTACGTTCGCAAATCAAGCAAAGATTTAAGTGATATTTGCAATTCCGGCTGTAGGTGCGATTATTTGAATGTGCATGAAGAGAAAGCCAAGGAATATTCGAGTTTGAAAGAGTACTTGGCAAAAGCGTATCCGGAGGATAGAAATGCATATACAGAAGGGAAAAGTGCTCTTATTGAAGAGATTTTACAAAGTGCAGAGGAATGGCGGAGGTCAACATTAAATGCATATAAAATATGAAACCGCAATGATTTACAAATACAAGAGGGAAATGAGGGAAAGGAACCACACATGAAACTTGCAGTAATCAGTGATATTCACGGCAATTACAAAGCTTTTGAGGCTTTTCTTGCCTATATAGAGGATAAAGAAGTTGACGCAATATTGTGTCTGGGGGATTATGTGACGGACAGTCCCTACCCGCAGCGTACCATGGAACTGCTTTTTCAAATGATGGAGAAGTATACCTGTTACATGGTTCGTGGCAACAGGGAGCAATATTTAATAAACAATTATTATCATCCGCAGGGGTGGAAGCCGTATTCTTCAGCAAATGGTTTGTTGTATTATGTGGCGGAAAACATTACGGAGGAACAGATTCATTTCTTTGAAAGCCTTCCTATGGCGAAAGAATTGCATTTGCCGGGATGTCCCCCTATGATAATTTGTCATGGTACACCGGATGAATTGCGAGGCAACTTTTTTGAAGAGCCGGAGTTAAAAGAAACAGTTTTGAAGGATTTAGACGTGCCCTATTTACTTGGTGGACACAGCCACAATCAGGAAATGGATTGCAGATATGGAACGACTTATGTAAACCCGGGCTCTATCGGCAGTGCCATTGACGGAGTAGGCAGAAGAGTACAGTTTGCAATGCTCCAAACGATACAAAATGAAGGAAAACCTGCATTTGAGGTGGAACTTGTGAGTATTTCTTATGATATAGATTCCTATTTGCAAGATTTTCATGCAGCAGGATTAGATGAAATGGGTAAGGTTTTGACAAGGGCAATCAAGAAAACTGCCCTTACGGGAATTAACTATTTTTATGAAGCAGTACTGGAAGCAGGTAGAATTTCGGGTAAACCCTTACCGGAAATATCAGAAGAAGTCTGGGAACAGGCAGCAGAGAAACTGGAGATTTAGATATGCGTTTTTTACTGGTAGCACTGAATGCAAAATACATACATTCCAATCCGGCGCTTTACAGCCTGAAGCGCTTTGCGAGGGAAAATGCGACCCATGTGGAGCTGGCAGAGTACACTATAAATAACCGGACCGAAGATATTCTGGCGGATATTTATAAAAGAAAGTCCGATGCAGTGGGTTTTTCCTGTTATATCTGGAACTGGAGCATGGTGCAGGATATTATGACAGAGTATTTTAAACTGTGTCCGGATGTGCCTGTGTGGCTGGGAGGACCGGAAGTTTCCTTTGATGCGACAGAAATTCTGCAAAAGTATTCTAATCTTACCGGAGTAATGGTGGGAGAAGGGGAAGAGACGTTTGCGGAACTTTTGGAGTATTATGTAAAAAAAGAGGTAACAAAACAACTCTCCGATATCCCCGGTTTGGTGTTACAGAGCGGACCTACTACACCCAGAGAACCGCTTTCCATGGATAGGATTCCCTTTTTATACAGTAATTTGGATGATTTTAAAAACCGCATTATCTATTACGAATCTCAAAGAGGGTGTCCCTTTAGATGTAGCTATTGCTTATCCTCCATTGATAAGTCTGTCAGACTACGTGACATTAGTGTCGTTAAGAACGAGTTGCAATTTTTCCTGGAAAACCAAGTAGAGCAGGTGAAATTTGTAGATAGGACTTTTAATTGCAACCATGAGCATGCCATGGCGATTTGGAAATACATCAAAGAACATGACAATGGTGTCACCAACTTTCATTTCGAAATTGCAGGCGATATTTTGCGGGAAGAAGAGATTTGTTTGTTAAACAGTATGCGTCCCGGACTGGTACAGTTGGAAATCGGAGTGCAGTCCACCAATGAAAAGACTTTAAAAGAAATCCGTCGCGTAATGGATGTTTCTAAGTTGAAAGAGGTGGTTGCTGCAATTAAGAAAGGAAACAATATACACTGCCATCTGGATTTGATTGCCGGGCTTCCCTATGAAGATTATGAAAGCTTTGCAAATTCGTTTAACGAAGTGTATGCCATGAAACCGCACCAGCTGCAGCTGGGGTTTTTAAAAGTGCTAAAGGGTTCCTATATGCATGAAATGGCAGAAAACTACGGTTTGGTGTACCATGATAAGCCCCCCTACGAGGTATTATACACGAACTGGATTTCTTATGAAGAGATATGCAGACTGAAACGTGTTGAGGAAATGGTGGAACTGTATTTTAACAGTAACCAGTTTACGCACACGATACCGGTTCTGGAGCGTGTATTTGCTACGCCTTTTGCCTTTTATGAGGCGCTGGCTGATTTTTATGAGGAAAGAGGCTATTTTACGGAGACCCCTTCCAGAATTTACAGATATCAGGTATTGTTGGAATTTGCTACAATAAATGATGCAGAAAATCTACCTTTATATCAGGAATTATTGACCTATGATTTATACTTGCGGGAAAATGTGAAAAGCCGTCCTGCATTTGCGAAAGATTTGGCGGAGTATAAGCAAGCGATAACCGAATTTTACAAGACGGAAGAAATAAACAGGACTTATTTGCCGGATTATACCGGGTATGACAGCAAACAACTTGCCCGCATGACTCATATAGAGCCCTTTCATTATCCGGTTTGGGAAGAGGGAGAAGCGGCGAAAAGGCAGCTGCCTTCAGTAGAATTAGTCCTGTTTGATTACAAAAACCGCAGTCCCCTGACTTATGAGGCGCGGACGGTGAAAATGGAAAAGAGGTAACTATGGCTTCAAAACATACCTTGGAAGTGCTGGCAGCACTGGATGACCGATACGGAACAGAATATAGGTGCTCTTTGGATTACGAAACGCCCTGGCAGCTTTTGATTGCAACCATGCTCAGTGCCCAGTGTACGGATGCCAGAGTCAATATTGTGACAGCAACTTTGTTTCAAAAGTATCCTTCGGTGGAGGCTTTTGCCAATGCAGATTTAAAAGAGCTGGAGCAGGACATTCATTCTACAGGCTTTTACCACAATAAGGCAAAAAATATCATCGCCTGCTGTAAGGAGTTGCTGGAAAAATATGATGGTGAAGTGCCCTCGGGTATCGACGAACTCACATCTCTTGCAGGGGTGGGCAGAAAAACCGCCAATGTTATCCGCGGCAATATTTATAACGAACCCAGTATTGTAGTGGATACCCATGTGAAGCGCATTTCTAAGAAATTGGGCCTTTCCAAGTCCGACGACCCTGTAAAGGCAGAACAGGAATTGATGAAAACACTGCCAAAGGATCACTGGATTTTATATAATATTCAACTGATTACATTTGGACGGGAAATTTGTAAGGCACCGACACCGAAATGTGAAGAATGTTTTATGACACATCTCTGCCCGGATTATAAAAAGAGAGTGGGTAAAAAAACGACAAAGGTGTCAAGTGGTGTCGAGACAGGTAAACCTGCCAGAAAAGGCTAGGATGCTGAGGGGTAGCCCGGCAGTAAAACAGAATGACTGAAGAAGGAAATTTATAAAGATGAGCCAGTTGGAAAAAGCAGAAAATTATATCTGCATAGATTTGGAAACCACGGGTTTAAATCCAAAACATGACAAAATCATAGAAATTGGTGCGGTAAAGGTGCGGGACGGTAAAGTGGCAGAGATATTTGAAACCTTTGTAAACCCCGGGCGTAAGCTGGAGGAACGGATTACGGAACTGACCGGCATTACGGACGCACAGTTAAAAGACGCCCCGGATATTACGGAAGTGCTGCCGGCATTGCTGGATTTTGTGGGAGAGGACATTTTACTGGGGCACAGTGTACTGTTTGATTATTCTTTTATAAAGAAAGCAGCGGTGAATCAAAAATTTAGTTTTGAAAGACAAGGAATCGATACCTTAAAAATTGCCAGACGATATTTGACGGAGCTTCCCAGCAGAAGTCTGGACAACCTGTGCAATCATTACGGAATCGAACATCATGCCCACAGGGCGTTGGCAGATGCGAAAGCTACCTGTGAATTATATGATAAATTGTGGGATGATTTTGGGTACTGTGCAGACGCTCTCAAGATATTTGGGCCGGTAGGACTGCATTATCAGGTAAAACGTGATACGCCTGCCACACCGGCACAAAAAGAAAGGTTATACAAATTGATAGTAAAGCATAGACTTACGGTAGAGTATGAATTGGATAAGCTTACTCGCAGCGAAGCCAGTCGCTATACGGACCTGATTCTTGCAAAGTACGGACGATAGTTTGCTTCATCACGGAGCGGATTTGTTCAGCACTTGCAACTAGTGATTCCTTTTTTGCGGCATCGCCCTTGGCATCATAAATATCTGCCAACAGATAATAGCTGCGACTGATATCGGTATTGGTGGAAACTGCAAATTCCAGAATGGTCTGTGCTTCGTCGGTGTAACCGGCTTTATAGAGAAATTCAGCCCAATCCTGCAATGTGCGGACCAACAGGGTATAGTTGGCGTCATATTCCGAAAGCACGGTAATATTTGCGGTACCATATTCCAGTTTTAAATCGGTGTTGGTATAACCGGTAAGATTTACGATTTTGACGGAGGCAAGGTTTTGCAACAATTCCGCATATTCCTGTACTTCCGGTGAGTCTGCCATGGTTTCAAAAGGAAGGACATCTAAAGGTATGGTGATATAAGGAAGATTGTCCAGTGGCTTTTTACGTGTGCTGTTGGCAGCATTTTCTCTTGCCCAGTATTCTTTTTGCTGTTTTTCTACCATTTTGCTGTGCCTGCGGTTATTGTAGGCTATGATTAAGCAAAAGAGGATTAAACTGGACAAAAATAATGTTTTCATATATAATATCCTTTCAGTAGTTTTTTGTGTAACAATATTAACAGGTATTAAGTAATTCGTTCTTTGGAACGATATAAGGAAGAAGGTTTTTTATGTTCAATATGAGAAACAGAAAAACACAGAGAATAGTTTGCGGAATTATCGTGCTTTTGCTGGTCGTTGTTATGGTAGTTCCCATGGTACTCGGTTTCTAAAGCATTCCTGATATATGCTTAGTAAAAGGGATTCGGATTGTTTTAAAATATGTTACTTGTAGAGTACCATATTTTTTCTGCAAATACAATTGTGCAGAGTTTGAGGAGAAGAGTTTATGAAAAAAATAGTAAGAAAGGTATTGCCGGTGGTATGTCTGCTGGCGGTAGTTTTGTTGTGGCCCGCGCAGGTACAGGCAAAGGGTACGGAAACCATTAAAACCGGTGTTTATGCAGGAGAGGTTTCTTTGGCAGGCATGACAAAAGAAGAAGCACAGGTTGCCGTAGAGGCCTATGTGGCTTCTTTGGAAACAGTGGAGATTACCTTAATTGCGGCAGATAACCAGAGTGTAGTAGTGACTGCAGGTGATTTAGGGGTTGCCTGGGCCAATCCTGAAGTGCTGGATGATGCCATGAGCCATGGTACTGTGGGTAATGTGGTACAGCGTTACAAAGAATTGAAAGATTTGGAAAATAATAACGTAGTATATCCCATTGAACTGGAATTTGACATTACGGCAATTGATACAATCCTGGCAGAACAGTGTAAAGTATATGACCGTGAAGCAGTGGATGCGACATTGACATTAAACGATGGTGAGTTTGTAATAACCGAAGGACAGATTGGCTATTTGCTGGATGTGGAAACTTCCATTGATACTGTATACGGTTTTTTGGCAGATGAGTGGAATCATGAAGCAACGTCCATTCAGTTGGATATTATAGTCAGTGAACCCCGTGGCAGTATAGAAGAACTGTCTATGGTGAAGGATGTGCTGGGAACCTATACCACTTCCTATACATCTTCCGGTTCTAACCGTAGTGCCAATGTGGAAAACGGTTGCAGATTAATTAACGGAACTCTTTTGTATCCCGGAGATGAATTTTCGACTTATACAATTGTGGCACCTTTTACGGAAGCCAATGGATATTATATGGCGGGCTCCTATTTAAGCGGACGTGTTGTGGATTCTTTAGGCGGCGGTATTTGTCAGGTATCCACCACACTTTACAATGCAGTGCTTTTGTCAGAACTGGAAGTAACAGAGCGTTACAACCATTCCATGATTGTAAATTATGTGGACCCCTCTGCGGATGCGGCAATTGCAGAGTCCTCCGGTAAAGATTTTAAGTTTGTTAACAATTTAGATTACCCTATTTATATTGAAGGATATACCCAGGGAAAGAAAATTACATTCAATATTTATGGTGTGGAAACCCGTCCGGAAAACCGTACGGTAGAGTATGTCAGCGAGATATTGGAAACCATCAATCCTACCACGGAAGTGATTTATCCGGATGCAGGATATAATGTAGGTTATGTCAGCATATCCAGTGCCCATACCGGTTATAAAGCACGTCTTTGGAAAATTGTGAAGGAAGACGGAGTGGAAATCAGCCGTGAAGTAATCAATACCAGCAGTTACAAGATGACTCCCAGAACTGCGGTGGTAGGTATTTCTACACCGGATCCTAATGTGTATAATGAAATTATGGCGGCAATTGCTACCAACGATATCAATCATGTGCGGAATATAGCAGCTATTTTAACAACACCGGCTGCACCGCCGGAGCAGACCGCTCCTGCCACGCCGGAGGCGGCTCCCGCGCAATAAGATTTGAAAAGGGAAAATAGGATGAAAGTCGGTAAAATATCGGAAAGCGTATTGAAACGCTCCGTATTGAAACAATTAAAGAGCAAGAATACTCAGGTGAAAAATGGTGCAGGCGTAGGGGCAGACTGCGCCATTTTTTCATGTGGAGATGCTCTGACGGCTACTTGTATTCAGGCAGCAGTGGTGCCTGTTCCGACAGAAATCCGTTATCTGATTCACAAGGCGGCGAACGGTGTAGCCTGTGGCAAAGCTGTGCCTGTGCTGGCACAAATGACATTGCTTTTACCGCCGGATGCAGAAGAGGATATATTAAAACAGTACATATCTGCGGCAGAGGAAACGGCCCGTGAACTGGGAATACAAATTGCAGGCGGACATACGGAAGTCACTGAAGCAGTGAATCATCCCTGTGTGACGGTACAAGTTACCGGAACCCTTTCCGGGACAGTATTAAAGCCTGGCGGAGCGAACCCCGGGCAGGATATTGTAGTCAGTAAATGGGTAGGACTGGAAGGAAGTGCAAAACTGGCAGATGCCTATGCAGACAAACTTTCCACCAGATACCCTTACCATATGATAGCGGAGGCAGCTTCTTTTAAGAAGTATCTTTCCATAATACCGGAGGCCGCCACCGCCATAAAGTCCAATGTGGGCGCGATGCATGATGTTTCCGGGGGCGGTATATTTGCAGCACTTTGGGAACTGGCAGAGAGTGCCGGCGTTGGACTTACGGTAGATTTAAAAAAAATTCCCGTCAGACAGGAGACCATAGAGGTTTGCGAATTTTTCGGTATCAGTCCCTATGAATTGCTATCGGGCGGGGCTCTTCTTATGACAACCGATGATGGAGAAGAATTGGTGCATTCCCTGGCGGAAGTACAGATTCCTGCAACCGTAATCGGAAAAATCACGGCAAACAATGACAGGGTTGTCATAAATGAGGACGAAAAGCGCTTTTTGGAAAGACCCAAAAGTGATGAAATTACAAAAATCGAATAATACATATATTGTGAAAATAGTATGATAAGCAGTATGATGCATATAAAAGAGAATAGGAAAGGCAGGTTTTGTTATGAGAGAAGAATTGTTACGTATTATTGAAAAGAACAGCCGCATGGATTTAAAAGAACTGGCGGTTATTTTAGGTGTGGAAGAAATAGATGTGGTAAATGAACTGGCAGCATGCGAAAGCGAAGGCATTATCTGTGGTTACCACACTATGATTAACTGGGAACATACCAGTCTTGAAACCGTTAATGCATTGATTGAAGTACGCATTACCCCTCAGAGAGGTCAGGGTTTTGACCATCTGGCAGAACGTATCTACAGATATCAGGAAGTACATTCCGTATACCTGATTTCCGGAGGCTATGATTTGTTAGTATCTCTGGAAGGAAAGTCCTTAAGAGAAATTTCTAACTTTGTATCAGATAAATTATCTACACTGGACGGTGTATTGAGTACCGCAACCCATTTTGTATTGAAAAAGTACAAGGACCACGGTACTATCCTGACCAGCAAAAATGAAGACGAAAGAGAGTTGATTACACCATGAGAAATCCGCTTGCAGACCAGGTTGTGGAGTTAAAGCCCTCCGGCATCCGTAAATTTTTCGACATTGTAAGTGAGATGAAGGACGCAATCTCCTTAGGTGTCGGTGAACCCGATTTTGCTACCCCGTGGCATATCCGCGACGAGGGTATTTATTCCCTGGAAAAAGGACACACAAAATATACCTCTAATGCCGGTTTGATGGCATTAAGAGAAGAAATTTGCAACTACATGTACCGCAGCCAGGGTATTCGTTATCAGGCAGCCAAAGAGGTACTGGTTACCGTAGGTGGTTCCGAGGCAATTGATATCGGCCTGCGTGCCATGATTAATCCAGGACAGGGGGAGGAAGTATTGATTCCTCAGCCCAGTTATGTGTCTTACGAGCCCTGTGCTATTTTGGCAGGGGCAAAGCCTGTTATCATCAATTTAAAGGCTGAAAATGAGTTCCGCTTAACGGCACAGGAGCTTTTAGACCATACTACCGATAAGACTAAGATTTTGATTTTGCCCTTCCCCAACAATCCTACCGGTGCCATTATGGAAAAAGAGGATTTGGAAGCCATTGCAAAAGTCATTATCGAAAAAGACATTTATGTGATATCTGACGAAATTTATGCAGAGCTGACTTATAAGGGCAAACATGTATCCATTGCAAGTCTGCCCGGTATGCGTGAGAGAACCATTTTGATTAACGGTTTTTCCAAAGCATATGCCATGACCGGCTGGAGAATGGGTTACGCCTGCGGTCCTAAAAACATTATTGAGCAGATGACCAAGATTCACCAGTTTGCCATTATGTGTGCACCTACCACCGGACAGTACGCAGCCATTGAAGCACTGAAAAACGGTGATGAAGACATCAAAGAAATGCGTATTGCTTATAACCAGAGAAGACGTTATCTGTTGCATGCATTTAAGGAAATGGGACTGGAATGTTTTGAACCCTTTGGTGCATTTTACATATTCCCCTGCATCAAGGAATTTGGTATGACCAGTGAAGAATTTGCAACCCGCTTCCTTGAGGAAGAAAAAGTGGCGGCAGTACCCGGCACCGCATTCGGCGACAGCGGAGAAGGCTTCCTGCGTATTTCTTATGCATACTCACTGGAAAAACTGAAAATTGCAATGGAGCGACTGGCTAGATTTATAGAAAAGTTACGTGAGGAACAAAAAACTGAGAAAAAATAATTGGTTTGCATATCCACAAAAAGTTTCCTTGCAGACACGCTCCCGCTCCGTGGTAAACGCAGCGGTACTAGGCTCGACCCCTTCTCTGCGAGAAGTCTTCTTGCCAAGTGCCGGCGTTTACCAAGGGTCTGCGCCGGAAAGCTTTTTGCGGGATATTGCGAACCAAATTATTATTTTCCGGTTTATAGGGAAAATATAGAGAAGGATACAGACATGCATATTATACTTCATCAGCCGGAAATTCCGGCGAATACAGGAAATATCGGACGTACTTGTGTAGCCACAGGGACGTCTTTACATTTGATTGAGCCATTGGGTTTCCGTTTGGATGAAAAGTCCATCAAACGAGCGGGCATGGATTATTGGGAGCACCTGGATGTGACCCGTTATATCAATTATCAGGAATTTTTGGAAAAGCATCCCAATGCAAAGATTTGGATGGCGACCACCAAAGCAAAACATTCTTATACGGATGTAAAGTTTGGTCCGGACGATTTTATTATGTTTGGAAAAGAAAGTGCAGGCATTCCGGAAGAAATTTTGGTAGAGAATGAAGAGAACTGCATCAGAATACCGATGTTGCCGGAAATCCGGTCCCTGAATTTATCCAATTCAGTGGCAATTGTACTTTATGAAGCCCTCAGACAGAACGATTTCTGCGGTATGCAGACTGAGGGAGAACTGCACAGATTGCAGTGGAAAGACTAGAACAAAGACTGGAAAATGCTTTTGGCAGAATGTGAGGAACTTATGAATATTTTATCACCGTCGATATTATCGGCAGATTTTGCAAAACTGGGAGAACAGATTCAGGCTATAGACGAGGCCGGTGCACAGTATGTGCATATTGATGTTATGGACGGACTTTTTGTACCTTCCATTTCCTATGGTATGCCTGTTATCCAATCCATCAGAAAAGTTACAGACAAGGTTTTTGATGTACATCTGATGATTGAAAAGCCTGAACGTTACATAGATGAATTTGTGAAATGCGGAGCGGATATCATTACCTTCCACGTGGAAGCAACTGAGAAAACAGGTGAAATTATTGACGCAATTCACGAACAAGGACTTCGTGCAGGTGTTTCCATAAAGCCCAATACACCGGTAGAAGTATTAAAACCCTATCTGGACAAGGTGGATATGATACTGGTGATGACAGTGGAACCGGGATTTGGCGGACAGGCTTATATTGACTTCTGTACGGAAAAGGTTAGGGAAACCCGTAAGTTGGTGGAAGAATCCGGCAGAGATATCGACATTCAGGTGGACGGCGGTATTAACAAAGACAATATCGGTGTGGTACTGGAGGCAGGCGCCAATGTAGTGGTAGCGGGTTCTGCGGTATTTAAGGGTGATATTGGGGAAAATGTGAAATATTTTTTGCAGCAAATGGCATAAATCTATTTTCTTTTGTGCGAACTTTCGTTATAATGAGAATATCTTATGTGAGTGTGCAGGAGACACACGGAAGGGAGTATAATGGAAAAACTATTCAAACTGAAACAAAACGGAACTACTGTCGGAACTGAAGTAATTGCGGGTATTACCACTTTCTTTGCCATGGCTTATATCATTGTGGTAAATCCCAATATTTTAAGTGAAACAGGTATGGAATGGGGTGCGGTATTTTTAGCAACCATTATTTCGGCAGTTATTGGTACTCTGGTAATGGGCTTGTTTGCAAATGTACCCTATGCACAGGCACCCGGTATGGGACTGAATGCATTCTTTACCTATACGGTATGCTTTGGACTTGGATTTACCTGGAAACAGGCAATGAGTATGGTATTTATCTGTGGTATCCTCAATATTTTGATGACTGTAACCAAAATCAGAAAGTACATTATTAAAGCCATTCCTACCAGTCTGCAGCACGCAATTGGCGGCGGTATCGGTATTTTTGTTGCGTATATCGGGTTTTTGAATATTGGATTTATCAATTTTGGCGGTGGTGTACCGGCTATGACTTATGTAAACCAGCCGGGATTGATTCTTTTTGTAATTGGTCTGATTCTGATTATTGTATTACAGGTGCTTAAAGTGAAAGGTGCCATTCTGATTGGTATTATTGCTACAACTATCATTGGTATTCCCATGGGAGTAACTGCAACCGGCGATACCATCAGTTTTACAGAAGCTTGTAAAGTATTACCTACTACTTTTGGTGCTATTTTTACTGCAGAAGGACTTCCTTCTCTGTTTACGGATATGTCTAAGCTGCCGTTAGCTCTGATTACAATCTTTGCTTTCAGCTTATCTGATACCTTCGATACTATCGGTACCTTTATCGGTACAGGCCGTCGTAGCGGTATCTTCAGTGAGGAAGATGAAAAAGCGATGGAAACAGGTGCAGGCTTCAAATCCAAAATGGATAAGGCACTCTTTGCGGATGCAACTGCAACCTCTATCGGTGCTATTTTCGGTACTACCAATACCACTACTTTCGTAGAAAGTGCAGCAGGTATCGGAGCTGGTGGACGTACAGGATTGACAAGTGTGATTACAGCACTTTGCTTTGCGCTTAGTGCGTTCCTGGCTACTTTTATCAGTGCGATTCCCAGTGCGGCAACAGCACCTGCATTGGTAGTTGTAGGTATTATGATGGTATCTTCTTTCAAGGATGTTGAATGGACTGATTTTGAAGAAGCAGCACCGGCATTCTTTGCAGCGATTTTCATGGCACTTTGCTACTCTATCAGCTATGGTATCGGTACCGGATTTATCGTATACTGTATAGTGAAGATTGCAAAGGGTAAAGTAAAAGAAATTCATCCGATTCTTGCAGTGGCAACAGCACTGTTTGTTTTGAACTTTGTTTTACTGGCATTGTTGCCGTAAGTTGCAATTCGTATAAATAGAAGGTTCGTGAATGAACTGCTGAATGAGAGGTATTGGAATGGAACTGGAAATTCTGCATGCGATACAGGAACTGCATACGGACTGGCTGAATGCCATTATGATACTGGTTACTACTTTGGGTAACGGCGGTATTATCTGGATTGCCCTCAGCCTGGTACTGGTGGTGCCTAAGCGGACCCGTGTCTGTGGTTTCACCATGATGGGAGCGATGCTTTTATCCTTTTTGTTGGGCAATCTGTTATTAAAGAATCTGATTGCAAGACCCCGTCCTTTTATGGTGGACACATCGGTTACCCTTTTGATTCCGAAACCCGGCGAGTATTCCTTTCCTTCCGGACACACGTTAAATAGTGTGACGGCAGCCACGGTTATTTTTCTGTATTTTAAGAAAGCCGGAATCGGCGCATATGTACTGGCAGCATTGATTGCTTTTTCAAGACTGTATTTGTTTGTACATTATCCGACGGATATTCTCGGTGGCATATTACTTGGCATTATAGATGCCTTGATTGTATACAAAATTGCACAGATAATTATAAAGAAAAGGGAAGAGAGACTTTAGGGTCTCTCTTTTTTGGCAAGAAGTCTGGGTGGCAGAAAGCTGTCAGCTCTTTACTTATGGGGCAACAATGCCGATATATATGATACCCGGTAGTGGGTGGCTGCTTTTATGAAAAGCAGCGTAACATATTGGTTGGGGAAGGAACCCCTCGCAGAAACATGCAAATGTTTCTTCATGCAGACAAGGAGGTGCGGCATGAAAATTAATCAAAGTAATGTTGCTATGGCAGCAACAAGAGAGGCTTCGCAAACGCAGGTAACGATGCGGGGTGTGAGTGCAGCAGTTTGGGCAGCAGATGAAGGTGCCCAGGCAAGCGAGGCAACGTTTAATGCATCCGGATGGACGGAAGAATCCGCTTCGTTAGAACTCTCAACAAATACTGCGGATGTAGAAACGAAACAAGAGCAGGGCAAGAAAAACAAGGGCGTTGCAGAAATGAACAGCCTGATGAGGCAAATGGAAAGACTTCGTGAAAAACCTGCCGAAGCGGCTCCTGGAGAAACGGAGGAAGATTTCCAGATTAAAATGCTCAGACGTCTGTTAGAGTCCTTACGCGCAATGCAGGAAGGGCGTGCTCCGGATTATGAGAAACTGGAGAAGAAGGAGAGTAAGAGTGTGAGCCTTAGTGCATCACAATCGCAAAGTTTCTCCTTTTCCATGGCGGCTGCAGGTGTACAAATCGGCAGTGTTGCTACGGTAGGCGGTAGTGGACACTGGGAAGAGAAGGTTAGTGTATCTACTATTTTTTCTGACAGGGAAGTGACCACTTTTTCCACAGTTGGACAGGTGCAGACCGCAGACGGACGTAGTATTGATTTTAACCTGAATTTGGAAATGTCCAGAGAGTTTACCCGGGAATTTAGTATGGAATATACCCGTAAAACCTTCTGTGTGGATCCTTTGGTTATCAATCTGGAAGGAAATCCTGCATCTTTTTCGGACCAGACATTTTTCTTTGATTTGGATGCCAATGGTACGGAAGAAGAAATTGCTATGCTTTCTTCCGGAAGCGGTTTTCTGGCACTGGATAAGAATGGTGACGGAAAAGTCAATAACGGCACTGAATTGTTTGGTCCTAAGAGCGGTGACGGCTTTGCGGATTTGGCAGCCCATGACGAGGATGGTAACGGTTGGATAGATGAAAATGACAGCGTTTTCAAAGATTTGAAAATATGGACTAAGGATAGTGACGGCAGGGACAGACTGGTTGCGATTGGTAAAGCAGGTGTAGGTGCTATTTATCTGGGAAAGGCCGCTACAGAATTTTCTCTGAATAAAGCAGAGAATAATGAAACTCAGGGAATTATCCGTAGTACAGGTATTTTCTTGAAAGAAAGCGGAGAAACTGGTACAATACAACATGTAGACTTAATCGTCTGATTAAGAGAATATTTTTTCATGGCGTCCGGTTACACGATGAACCGGGACGGATGCGCACATGAACAAAGGAGCAT
This sequence comes from Lachnospiraceae bacterium, assembly GCA_045580245.1. Taxonomy (GTDB): domain Bacteria; phylum Bacillota; class Clostridia; order Lachnospirales; family Lachnospiraceae; genus Acetatifactor. Next base: position 10,970 of record JAZNNL010000020.1, on the reverse strand, counting down.
TTCATGAAACTTTTTGTATACAGTCTCAGAGAATATGATGAAAAACAATATTTTGATTACTGGTGTGAGAGCTGTGGGGTAACCTACAGCTCTACCGCTGAGGCGCCAAAACCCCATAATCTGCATCTGGCAGAAGGGTATGATGCTATCAGTATCATTACAACACCACTGGACGCAGAGATGCTGGCAACTTTAAAGGCCGGCGGCGTGAAGTGTGTATCCACCAGAACGGTAGGGTATGACCATGTGGATATTAAAGCGGCACAGGAATTGGGTATTACAGTGTGTAATGCACCCTATCCGCCCAACAGTGTGGCAAACTATGCCATTATGTTAATGTTAATGTGTTGCAGAAAAGTAACCCATATTTTAAAGCGCAGTGAATTACAGGATTATACACTGACCGGTAAAATCGGTATGGAAATATCCAACTGTACAGTGGGCATTATCGGTACCGGTAAAATCGGACGTACGGTAATTGAACATCTGAGAGGGTTTGGGTGTCGCATTCTTGCCCACGATTTGTATCAACAGAAGGAAGTGGAAAAATTCGCTGAATATACGGATTTACAAACGATATACAAAGAGTGCGATATTATTTCCCTCCATATGCCTTCTACAGAAGAAAACTTCCACATGATAAATGCAGAAGCGTTAGCACAGATGAAGGATGGCGTGATTTTAATTAATACAGCCAGAGGAAGTCTGATTGACTCTGATGCTATGATTGCCGGTTTGGAAAGCGGAAAAATCGGCGCGGCAGGTCTGGATGTTATAGAAGATGAATTGTCCCTGTATTATTACAATTTCTGCGGTAAACCTATGGACAACCGTGAATTGGCATTGTTGAGAGCATTCCCCAATGTGGTAGTAACACCTCATACCGCGTTCTATACCGTGGAAGCGGTAGAACACATGGTAAAGAATAGCATTACCGGTTGCCTGCATGCACTGAATGGGGAGGAGAATCCGTTTAAAGTAGTGTAAGGAGAAACAAGAGATACGGTTAATGCTCCGTGAAAATGATATGATTGATAAAAGCAAATTAGGGTAAATAGCTGTAAGGTGCCTGTTGACAGACGGGCACTTTTTGTTTGCAATAAAATCATCAAGAGTAATCAACGAACCGTGCATTTCGCACATTCCGGCAATTCTGCCACTTTACTCAAGGTTATCAAATAATGTGGCAGGGTTGGTTTACCGTGTACTATCACTGCCTTAAAAGGAGGGATTACATGGGAAAACTGAATACCGTAATGAAGAATTATCTCAGTGATGACAGTCATTTTGCGGATCTGTTTAATGGAGTTTGTTTCGGGGGTAGGCAACAGATAAAAGCCGAGAAGTTGTCAGAAGCATCTGAACAATATGCAGCATTAACCGGAATAACTGAAAAAGCAACAGAGAAGAGGGCAAATACACGTTATGTTTGTATCATGGTGAAGAACCATGGGATGGACCCAGAACATTAAAAGATATGATGAACTTCGGGGAGAAAGATGCGACAGTAGAAGAACTATTTGCGGATTATCCCTTGCATCTTTACTGTATCAATGAAGAAACGGATTTTTCAGTCTTTCGGACAGAATTACGGGAATTATTTATGGCACTTGCAAATCGCCGGAATAAAAATAATATAAGAAAAATTCTGTCTGAAGAAGAGAACTATCGTCATTTGCATGCAGATACGGTAGAGGCATTGTCAGTGTTGTTAAATGCGCCGAAGATATGGGAAGAGAGGAACCGATATATGCAGGAAGAAAGAGAAGAGGAGGAATACAATATGTGCCAGGCGTTAAAAGAATGGATTGATGAGGAAAGGGAAGAAGGAAGAGAAGAAGGAAGGGAAGAAGGCATAAAGGCTTTTATTGAAGTCTGTAAAGAGTTAGGCGCATCGAAGGAAGTAACGAGCTCTAAATTGATGCAGAAGTATGGGCTAACAAAAGAGGCTGCCTATGAAAAAGTAGAAAAGAAATGGAATTAGAGACTTCACTTCAGATAAAAAATGTAAAATATGCTTGACATAAAAAGTAAAGTGTACTATACTTCAATGTAAGTAAAGGACGCTTTACTTTTTCCGTTGGGAGAAATTGCTGCGATACAGAAGTATCCGGCGGAAGACGGCCTGTTAAAACAGACAACGCAAAGCGGTTCTTTGAACAGTGAGGTGAAAGGCATGCAAACCAGAATACAGGAGTTGCGGAAAGAGCGGAAGGTAACGCAAAGTGAGTTGGCGGATGCAGTCAATGTATCACGTCAGACCATCATATCTTTAGAAAACGGCCGCTATAATGCGTCGCTAATCCTGGCGCATAAGATTGCACAGTTTTTTGGGGTAGGGATTGAAGACATTTTTATTTTTAATGAGGAGGATGAAAATCTATGAAAGGATTATTTTGTGGTGGTTGTAAGGCCAGAAACAATGAAGAATACAAAATTGTGTTGGCAAAACGTCAAAAAAGAATGCTTGTGTTATTGCTGGCAGGACTTTTAACGGTAGTAGCCGGCATAGTATACATAGGTATCAATGGATTTGAAGACAGTTATTCCCTGGGATTCGTATTTGGTTTTGGTGTGGGGCTGGCTTTGGGAGCGGCACTTGCGATGTGGAAGATTCGGAAGACATTACGGAATGAAGAAAAGGTAAAAGAAGCCCGATTAAAGGAAACGGACGAACGGGAAGTGGAAGTTGCGAATCAGGCATTGCGGCTTACGGCAAAGATTATGCTGGCGGCTTTGTACGTATGTCTGATCATAGGTGGTCTCTTTTGGGAAGAGATTATGCTTGTATGTTGTATTTTGGTATGTATTTTCCTGTTAAGTTACGAATTTGCAAAAAAATATTATAATAAGCAAATGTAACAGGCAGAGGAATAGAGTTGAAAAAAGTAGAAAGGGAAAAGAAAATGGAAGAGATTTTAAAAGTGCAGGGTTTGAAGAAAACCTTCAAGCTTTCAGCAAAACAGCAGAAGATTGAAAAAACAAATGAAAAAGTAAAGGTGGCAGTGAATGATTTGTCCTTTACTGCTTACAGAGGAGAAGTATTTGGCTTGTTAGGACCTAACGGTGCCGGTAAAACTACTACACTGCGTATGCTGGCAACCTTGATTAAACCGGATGAAGGAGATGCGGTATTGGACGGTGCCAGTGTGGTAAATGAAGCAGAAACGGTACGCGGTAAAATTGGATTTTTAACCAGTGAATTGAAGCTGGAAGAGTTTTTTACGCCCAACTACCTGTTTGATTTCTTTTCTGAGTTACATGGTGTACCTGCAGAGGAAAGAAACAACCGCAAAAAGGAAATGTTTGAACGTTTCGGCATAGATGAGTTTGCAGAAGTAAAAGTAGGCAACCTTTCTACCGGTATGAAGCAGAAGGTATCACTGGTTATTTCCATGGTACATAATCCCGATATTGTTATTTTTGACGAACCTACCAACGGTCTGGACGTTCTGACTGCAAAGGTTGTAACAGACTTTTTGTTAGATTTGAAAGCACAGGGAAAAACCATTATCGTTTCTACCCATATTTTCAGTCTCATTGAAAAAATCTGCGATCGCGTAGGCATCGTGATAAACGGTGGTATGGTTGCCTGCGATACCTTGGAAACAATTAAGGCAGGCAAAGACCTGGAAACCAGATTTTTTGAAATTTACGAAGAAAAGGTAGGAAGCATCGCATGAGAAAAGATATGTTTACGATAATTAAAAAAGAATTTGCAAGATTTTTCGGGGATAAGAGACTGGTATTTACTACGGTTTTAATGCCGGGATTACTGATTTATGTGCTTTATTCCTTTATGGGAAAGGGTATGATGAATGAGTTTTCCACCGATGATGATTATGTGGCAAAAGCGTATGTGCAGAATATGCCTGAAGAACTTGCCCCTGTTTTGGAAAGCCTGTCAGCGGAGTGGACTCAAGTAAGTGAAACACAGACGGAAGATGTAAAGGTACAAATCGGCGAAAAAGAAGCAGATGTGTTAGTTATTTTCCCTGAATCTTTTATCGCAGATGTTGCAGCGTACGATGCAACAACAGGAACAACGGCACCGAATGTTGCAATCTATTATAACTCAACAGAGTCGGAATCTTCCAAAATGTATAATCTGGTAGCGGGAATTTTAGATTCTTACGAAGCGTCCATGGCAAATAAGTTTGATATCAATGTTGGGGAAGAAAGCTTTGATATGGCCAGTGAAGAAGATGTGACCGGTCAGCTTTTTGCAATGTTATTGCCGATGCTTCTGATGACTTTTATGTATAGCGGATGTATTTCCCTGGCACCGGAGGCCATTGCAGGCGAAAAAGAAAGAGGTACGATTGCAACACTTTTAGTAACCCCTATGAAAAGAAGTGCGTTGGCGCTGGGTAAAATTATCAGCTTAAGTTGTATTGCACTGTTATCCGGTGTTTCCAGCTTTTTGGGAACCATGTTATCCCTGCCGGCACTGATGGGAGAAGAAATGACCGGTATGAACACTGCGGTTTACGGTGTGATGGATTACGTAATGCTTTTGGGTATTATTCTGTCGACAGTGCTGGTATTGGTAGCGATTATTTCTGTTATCTCCGCATTTGCAAAGAGTATTAAGGAAGCGGCAACGGCTGCCTCTCCTTTGATGATTTTAGTTATGGCGATTGGATTAAGTCCCATGTTTGGTGGTGCCGGGGAAAAGAGCCTGGGTATGTTCTTCGTGCCTCTTTACAATAGTGTGCAGAGCATGCAGGGTATTTTCTCTTTTGCCTATGAGCCTCTGCAGGTAGTTATTACCATGGTGGTGAATATTCTGACAGCCGGTGTTTTGGCTTGGGTACTGACAAGACTGTTTAACAGTGAAAATGTCATGTTCTCCAAGTAGGACATTTGTTGACAACCTCACCGATTTGTGCTACCCTAGTTGCATGGAGAAACGCAATGACGAAGAGAGTATCTTTGGAAATGTTTTACAGAGAATCTTCCATGTGACAAGAGTGTCAGATATTTGTTTGTAACATCCGGACCGCAAGTCACCCGGTGCTGAGAGGAAGAGAACAGGAACAGAGAGAACATGGCTTCTGAGCAGTGCACCGAACCGGTATATTTCCGGTAAGGCTGCAACAGGTCCGCCTGTTATAGCGGGAGAGTGCTAATGGGCACTTAATGAGGTGCTTTCCGCGAGGAAAGTATGAAGAGAAGTGGTAACACGGGTTTATAGCCCGTCTTCTTGTACAGAATAGTATGGGAAGACGGGCTTTTTTGTATGAGAAAGTCAACTGTTCTGCAAATGTATGTTTCCTGCCGACTGCTTATGCCAAACATTCCGATGAGCTTTAAAACAAAAATTATGTCAGCAATGGCTTCCATAATTTTGGGGTCTTATCTCCATGGCATAAAAGGTCAGCAGAAAAGATACATTTGCAGAACTGCCGAAATTCCCATACAAAACAGGCAGGAACAGAAAGGAATAGGAAAAGATGAACAAGAACAAATATTACATCACAACAGCGATTGCTTACACTTCCGGTAAGCCCCATATCGGTAACAATTATGAAATCGTACTGGCGGACAGTATTGCGCGTTTTAAGAGAGCGCAGGGGTATGATGTGTTCTTCCAGACCGGTACTGATGAGCACGGTCAGAAAATTGAGTTAAAGGCAGAAGAAGCAGGTGTAACTCCCAAGGAATTCGTAGACAATGTGGCAGGCGTTATCAAAGGCCTGTGCGACCGTTTAAACATTTCTTATGACAAGTTTATCCGTACCACGGATGAGTACCATGAGAAACAGGTACAGAAAATGTTTAAGAAGTTCTATGATCAGGGGGACATTTACAAAGGGGCATACGAAGGCATGTACTGTACCCCTTGTGAATCCTTCTGGACAGAGTCCCAGTTAGTAGAAGGTAAGTGCCCGGACTGTGGCAGAGACGTAAAGCCTGCAAAGGAAGAGGCATATTTCTTTAAGATGAGTAAATATGCGGACAGACTCATTGACCATATCAATACCCATCCTGAGTTTATTCAGCCGGTATCCCGTAAGAATGAGATGATGAATAACTTCTTACTGCCCGGGTTGCAGGATTTGTGCGTATCCAGAACCTCTTTTAAGTGGGGTATCCCTGTAGATTTTGATGACAGACATGTGGTATACGTTTGGCTGGATGCACTGACCAACTACATTACCGGTATCGGTTATGATGCAGAGGGCAACAGCACCGAACAGTACAAGAAACTGTGGCCGGCAGACCTGCATCTGATTGGTAAGGATATAGTACGTTTCCATACGATTTACTGGCCCATTTTCCTGATGGCACTGGGCGAAGAATTACCTAAGCAGGTGTTCGGTCATCCCTGGTTAATGATGAACAATGACAAGATGAGCAAATCCAAGGGTAACGTGATTTATGCGGATGACCTTGTAGAATACTTTGGTGTAGATGCAGTTCGTTACTATGTGCTGCATGAAATGCCTTATGAAAATGACGGCAATGCTACATGGGAACTGATTGCAGAACGTTCCAATTCCGAACTGGCTAACGTTTTAGGTAATCTTGTAAACAGAACCATTTCCATGAGTAACAAGTACTTTGGCGGTGTGGTAGCAGACAAGGGGGTAGCGGATGCGGCTATCGACGAGGATTTGAAGTCAGTGGTAACCGGCACTTATGCAAAAGTGGCTGAAAAGATGGAAACCTTACGTGTGGCAGATGCGCTGACTGAAATCTTTGGTATTTTCAAGAGACTGAACAAATATATCGATGAGACAGAACCTTGGGTACTGGCAAAGGACGAAGCAAAGGCAGACCGCCTTGCTACCGTACTGTACAATCTGGTGGAAGGTATCGTAATCGGTGCTTCCTTATTGGCACCTTTCATGCCTGAAACTGCAGAAAAGATTGTAGCACAGTTAAATACTAACTTAAGAGATTTTACGGAACTGGAGAAATTCGGTCTGTACGAAAACGGTGCAAAAGTAACCGATAAGCCGGAAATTCTTTTCGCACGTCTGGATATGAAAGAAGTAGCTGAAAAAGAAGAAGCACTGCGTCTTGCCATGATTGCAGAAGCAAATGCCGGTGCAGCACCTGAGGAAAACGGGGAAGAAGTGATTGATATCGAGGCAAAGCCGGAAATTTCTTATGATGATTTTGCGGCAATGCAGTTCCAGGTAGGAGAAATCATTGCCTGCGAAGCAGTACCGAAATCTAAGAAACTGCTTTGTTCCCAGGTTAAAATCGGCAGTCAGGTGAAACAGATTGTATCCGGTATCAAGGCACACTATAGCCCCGAAGAAATGGTTGGCAAAAAGGTAATGGTGCTTGTGAACTTAAAACCTGCAAAATTAGCAGGCGTTCTTTCCGAGGGTATGCTTTTATGTGCAGAGGATGCGGAAGGTAATCTGGCACTGATGACTCCTGAAAAAGAGATGCCTGCAGGTGCGGAAATCTGCTAATCCGCAAGAGACAGACCTTTGTTGTATGATACGGCATGATATGCGAAATAGGACAAGCAAATTTGTGGGGAAAGAACGGCAAAGGCTTTAAGAAAGGGGCGGCTTATGAAAAAAGAAGAATTTTACTTTGATTCCAGAGATAATGTATCCAAAATACATGCAGTCAGATGGACACCGGACAGTGGTAACGTAGTGGCAGTTGTACAGATTGTGCACGGTATGGCTGAGTATGTGGAACGATATGAAGAACTGGCTAAGTTTTTGACTGACAGAAATATGGTTGTGACCGGAGAAGACCACTTAGGACATGGTAAAACCGTGCCCGAAGGCGGCATACAGGGGTATTTTTGTGAACAGGACCCGGCTACGGTAGTAGTCCGGGATGTTCACCGGTTAAAAAAGATGACCCAGGAACTGTATCCGGGTGTACCTTATTTTATTTTGGGGCACAGTATGGGGTCCTTTATCCTGCGCAATTATATAAGCAGGTACGGTACAGGTATTGACGGTGCCTTGCTTTTGGGAAGCGGTTTCCAGCCGGGCGCAAATTTGTTTTTTGCAAAACTGGTGCTGGGAGCGGAAATGCTGTGTAAAGGGCCGAAAAAAGTAAGTACGGTTCTTAACAAGATGGCGTTCGGAAAGTATAACAAACGGTTAGAAGAGCCGAAAACGGCGTATGACTGGCTTTCAAGGAATGAAGAAAATGTAGCGGCATACATTGCGGATGAAAATTGCGGATTTGTTTTTACGACGAACGGGTTCAAAACACTGTTTGCTTTGATCGCAGGTGCCCATGATAAAGAAAATTTAGAAAAAATCCCCAAAGAATTGCCGTTATATATAGCTTCCGGTGATATGGACCCGGTGGGGGATTATGGGACCGGTGTAAAAAAAGTATATCAATTATATGAGGAAGCAGGTATCAAAGATATTACGTTACAATTGTATCCGGAAGACAGGCATGAAATTTTAAATGAGTCTGATAAAGAAAAAGTGATGGCGGATATCGGAGAATGGCTGGCAAAGCAACTTGCCTTTCACTCATGAATTTGATATGATATAAGGTAAGATATCTGGCGGTAAAACCGCGTGGCGAGGATAAAGATGGTTTCTGAAAAAAAGTTTCCGTATTACATACGTTGGGCCCTTGGGGAAGAGTGGGAAGATATCATGGATATGGTCTGGCGCACTTTTCTGCGTTTTGAAGCCAATGACTATACCGAAGAAGGAATAGCCAATTTTAAAGACTTTATAACAGATCCCAGATTGTTCCATATGTTTATGAACGGACAATATGCTACAATGATAGCGGTGTACGAGAACAAAATTATCGGACAGATTTCGGTACGAAGCGGGAATCATATTTCTTTGCTCTTTGTGGATGAGGCCTATCACAGACAGGGCGTCGGACGCGAACTAATCCGAGAGATGGCAGATTTTTTGATTCGGGACAGAAATGCCAAATCCATGACGGTACAGGCGGCACCGTATGCGGTGGAATTTTACCGTAAAGTCGGTTTTCAGATTTGTGCGCCGGAGGAGGAGTATTCGGGAATACGTGTCACCTCCATGGAGTTATTTTTATAAGGGTGGGAATTATAAAAAGAGGAAACGGAAGGTGTAAACATGAACAAGATTTTTGGACTGGACAGTCCGCTGATTCAATTTTTAAACAAGGTGGCAGATTTGATGTGGTTAAATCTTTTGACGTTACTTTGTTGTATTCCGGTTATTACAATCGGAGCATCCTTGACGTCAGCACATTATGTTGCTTTGAAAATGAGGCGTAATGAAGAAGGTTATATCGCAAAAGAGTTTTTTAAGGCCTTTAAAATGAATTTCAAACAGTCCACACTGATTTGGCTGATATTACTTGTGATTGCGGCGGTAATCGGTGCAGATTTATACATTATAAAAGAGACGGATTTGGGAATACCGGAGGCGTTCCGGGTGATTATCATGGCGGTCGGACTGTTGGTTGTTTTTATGGCAGTATGGGTGTTCCCCGTGCAGGCAAAGTTTGTAAATACCATTGGGCAGACGATGAAAAATGCGTTTTCCCTGAGTGTAATCCAGATACCCAAGACCCTTTTGATGATTGTGCTTTATATAGCACCACCGGTTTTGTGCATATTGTTTTTACAAATTTTTCCTCTGTATTTTATACTGGGGTTATCACTGCCCATTTATGTCAGTGCGATGTTATATAATAAGATGTTTCAAAAGCTGGAAGACAGAATTTTAGAGCGTATGGCTGAAGAAGAAAAAGAGGCATCCGGTGAACAAGAGGGCGGAGATGCTGAAGAAGCAACACCGTCGGACGCGGATTCCGAAAAAATTTTCAGTGATGAATTGATTTACGGGGATACGAAGGAAAACTAAAAAATAGTACGAAAGAATGCGGAGAAAAGTATGAATAATAAACGTATTCAGGATGCTTTTGTCAGATGGCGGGGGCCGGTACTGTTCCTAATTATTATGTTCAGTGCAATACTGATTCATTTTGCAATAGTGGGCAGGGCCGAAGAAAAAGAGGAAGTGGAAAATTCCATACTTTCCCAGGTAAGGGAATATGCTGCAGATTTGGAACAGGTTTTGTACGGTGTGCAGACCGGTGCAGATACCGTGGCAGCTTTTGCAGTGGATGCACCACATACACCGGAGGGTGCAGTGGCTGTTCTGGAAGCAATTTGTGACACGAAAGGTGTTTATGAAGCAGCGGTTTGTGACCCGGACGGACTGGGCTATCTTTCGGATGGCTCTGTTGTGGAGCTTTCTGGTGCAAAGTATTTTCAGACTGTAGTAACAGGCAAACAGAAAGTCATATATGTGGCAGATGACGGAATAACCGGAAAAGAGGCGATACTGGTAATTGCCCCGGTATTGCAGAATCAAAGTGTAATAAAATATGTGTTGTGCTATTATGATGCCTCTGTATTAAAAGAAACGATGCAAAAAGCAGAATTGGGTGATGGTACCTTTTTATTGCTGCTTGAATCAGAAGGACAAATTTTAGCTAATGTAGAAAGTAACAGCGGATTTTTCCAAGCCTCCGGTAACTATGTTGAAAAACTAAGAGCAGACCAGGAAACCGGCAATGTAGACCGGTTTGCGGGCAGACTTTCAAACGGCACGTCCGGTATTACTTATGTGAAAACGCCGGAGGAAGAAAAAACATTGTTTTATGTGCCTGTGGGAATTGGGAAACTGCATTTGCTTGCCGGTGTGGACGAATTCTATCTAAACAGTCTGGAGAAGGAAGAATGGTCTGTTAGTAAGGCGTTAATCTGGCAGACGGTTTTGGGACTTTTGATTTTCATGGCGGTCATTATTACCAGAAATATTCTGCATGCATTAAAAGATGATGAGAAGAGCAGACAATTAGAGAATAAAGCGGATACCGATTTGCTGACCGATTTGTACAATAAGATGGCAACGGAACGCAAAATAAAGGAATACCTTGCAACGCATCCCGATGAGATGGGAATGATGTTTGTGCTGGACATTGATAATTTTAAGAAAATCAATGATACCATG
>JAZNNL010000019.1:0-6872 GCA_045580245.1 Lachnospiraceae bacterium | reverse complement strand
TTGGCTCACAGAACGACATGGCTACGATCCGACTTATTGCTGGAATATATTCTGCGTGAAGTGGCCCATGATAAAGATATGGTAGGCAAGAAGGTTTTGGTTACCGCAGGTCCCACCATGGAAAAAATTGATCCGGTGCGTTATATCACCAATCACTCTACCGGCAAAATGGGTTATGCCATTGCAAAACACTGCATGCACCGCGGAGCGGAAGTTACTTTAGTAACCGGCAAGACCGATACTCCCAAACCGCCTTTTGTCAATATTATTGAAATCACATCCGCTGCGGAAATGGCAGAGGCTGTAAAGAGCCGTGCCGCAGAGCAGGACATTATTATCAAGGCTGCAGCTGTTGCGGATTATCGTCCTGCACAGGTTTCTGATGAAAAGGTAAAGAAAAAAGACGGAGACTTATCCATTGCATTAGAACGCACCGAGGATATTCTGCAATACTTAGGCGACCATCGCAGAGAGGGTCAATTCCTTTGCGGTTTCTCCATGGAGACCCAGAATATGCTGGAAAATTCCCGTGCCAAACTGGAAAAGAAGCATGTGGACATGATTGTAGCCAACAACTTAAAGCAGGCAGGTGCCGGCTTCGGTACCGACACCAACGTTGTGACCCTGATTACCAAAGACGCAGTGAAGGAATTGCCCATCATGAGCAAAGACGCCGTGGCAAAAGAGATTCTGGATGCGATATTAGGGAAATAGTAAGTGTAATAAGTATAATATGTTTAAATGATGAGGCAGCAAAACTGCCGGAAAATGAATTTGTGTAAAAGTTTATAGGCCACCTGCTCCTTTAGGGAGCGGGTGGTTTTTGCGTGGTGGAAATGGAAGGATTTGCATGGGGAGTTAAGGGCAATTGGCTTTATTTTTGTACAAATATGTGATACTATGAAAAAAATGTTTTAATGATAAGGTCAGTTTAAAGGAGATTTTGTTATGCAATACTTTATTGCTTTTTTAGAAGGGATTATCACATTTATATCGCCTTGTTTGTTACCGATGTTGCCGGTGTATATATCCTACTTTGCCAACGGAGAAAACAACCGCAAAAAGACACTTTGTAATGCGTTGGCTTTTGTGGCAGGTTTTACGGTAGTGTTTTTGATATTGGGTGCCTTTGCGGGTACGGTAGGTGCAGCATTGAAACGCTACGAAACCATCGTGAATATCGTAACCGGTGCCATTGTGGTGATTTTGGGACTGAACTTCAGTGGCCTGCTGAAGCTGGGATTCTTAAATCGGACAAAGAAATTGGACGTACAGGTAGATACTAAGAATGTATTTTCCACCTTTCTGTTTGGGATGGTTTTTTCCATCGGATGGACCCCTTGCGTAGGCGCCTTTTTGGGTTCTGCTCTGATGATGGCTTCCGATAGCGGTACTATGGTGCAGGGACTTTTGATGTTACTTATTTATTCCATGGGCTTGGGCATTCCTTTCCTGATAAGTGCCCTGCTTTTGGACCGTTTGAAGGAAACTTTTGCGTTTATCAAAAAACATTATGTCTGGATTAATCGGATTGCCGGTATTTTCCTTATTCTGGTGGGTATCGCCATGATGACCGGCTGGTTCGGGAAACTGATGGCGATAGTAAGTAACTTATAATATTTTAGGAGAAGCGTATATGAATAAATATGTCAAACTGGGATTGGGAATAGCAGCGTTAATCGCATTGATTGCGGGAAGTTCTCTTCTTTATAACAATTTAGCCAAGGATTATGAGGCAAATAACTTACGCCCGATAGGGGGACAAACACAGATGGACGCAGATGACAATGGTGTCATGTCCGAGGGTGAAGAAGGAATAGCTACACCGGCGATAACATCGGAACCTACCCCGGAAGCGGCACAGGAATCCATGCCGGAGCCCACATCGGAGCCCACACCGGAGCCCACACCCGAGCCTACATCGGAGCCGACGCCGGAGCCCACACCGGAGCCTACATCGGAGCCGACGCCGGAGCCCACACCGGAGCCCACGCAGGCGCCTACATCGGAGCCGACGCCGGAGCCCACACCCGAGCCAACGCCGGAACCGACGCCTGCACCCACACAGGCACCTGACACAAATGTCAACCCTGCGCCGGATTTTACCGTATACGATGGGGCAGGCCAAGAAGTGCATCTTTCTGATTTTGTGGGCAAGCCGGTGATTTTAAACTTCTGGGCAAGCTGGTGCGGACCCTGTAAAAGTGAAATGCCCCTGTTCCAGCAGATGTATGATACCTATGGTGCAGATATTACCTTTATGGTAGTGAATCTGACGGACGGATATTCCGAAACAGTGGAAACTGCCCAGGCCTATATTGCAGGGGCCGGATACACATTTCCTGTTTATTTTGACAGTAACCAGAATGCAGCATATACCTACTACGTGACGTCCATCCCCACTACTTACTTTATTGATGCGAACGGCAATCTGATTGCCTATGCCCAGGGAGCCCTTTCGGAGGATATGTTTAAACAGGGACTTTCCATGATTGGATTCTGATGGCAGGAAGGGATTTGTGCACCTGCATGACACCGGGAGAAAATATGTATAAACGCATCATATAGAAAAAATGTGTTAATACTGGTATTTTTTGTCGAAATATGATAGTATGGCATTAAGAAAAAACGGTTTCGTGCCGTTATATAAAAAGTAAATTTCATTATAGGAGGTTATTTAACGTTATGGGAAAATTTGTAATTCGTAAAACCAACACAGGTGTTAAGTTTGATTTAAAGGCTGGAAACGGTGAAGTTATCGCAACTTCCGAAGTTTATGCAGCACTGGATTCCTGCAAAAACGGTATCGCAAGTGTACAGAAAAATGCACCTGTAGCAGCAATTGAAGACCAGACCGTAGAAGGTTATGCTACAGAAAAGAACCCTAAGTTCGAAGTATACGCTGACAAAGCAGGTGAATTCCGTTTCCGTCTGAAAGCTACCAATGGTCAGATTATCGCTACCAGCGAAGGCTACAAGGCTATGAAGAGCTGCTTAAACGGTATTGAATCTGTAAAGAAGAATGCTGTTGATGCAACTATCGTAGAAGAATAAGCAACGTAAAGAGGAAATCAAAATGGATATCAAAGAAAAGATTGAAGAACTTGTAGAGAAAATCAAAAAGGATGATTCCTTAATGGACGACTTCAAGAAAGACCCTGTAAAGGTTGTTGAGAAGTTGGTCGGTGTGGATTTACCCGATGATATGATTGAAAAAGTGGTTGATGGTGTAAAGGCAAAAGTTTCTGTAGATAAACTGTCCGGAGCCATGGATTCTTTGAAGAAATTATTCTAAAAACTGGTGTTTGATACATAAAACAGTTAAGTTCCCCCGGTGTGTGGTGCTACCCGAAAGTCTGACTTTTGGGTGGTAGATTACACACCGGGGGTTTGTGTATTTTACAATCCTGCAAATACAATAAAATGCTTTGAACTCTTTTGCTTTTATGATACAATAAAAGCAGTATGCATTATTATATAATGGGAGGGTGTTATGGCACAGATAAAAGGCGTAAAACTGACACCGGCAAATTGTGCGGTGGACTTAAGTGACGGTAGTGAAAGAGGATTCTATGTGAATCAGGATTATATTTTGCAAAAGCTCCACAGACCCCATAGGGCTGTGAATCTGATGTATTGTTATTATCCCTTTGATGAGGCTTGGCCGAAGAGGGCACAGGATGCCTATGCGGATAAAGAAGTTTCTTTTGCATGGGATTATCCCTATGACAATTACTTCCCCTATTTGGGTGGGCTTGGTGGCAGTAGGGAAGGAGAACCCTTTACCTGTATGCGAGATGTGCGTAAGCATGGACAGGATGTCATTTTGACATTGACCTGTGACCCTGCAGTTTCAGATGAGCAGATTGTAGCCATTGCCAAGGATTTGAAGCCGTTCGGGCGCATGATGCTGCGCTTAAACCATGAAGCCACCGGCAGCTGGTTTTCCTTTAATAAACGTGCATCTTATCAGGAAGTAGCGGACTTTTTTGTGCGTTTTCACAAAATTTTAAAAGAGCATGCACCTAACGTGCAGACCATTCTTTGCATTGACGGTATTGATGAGGAAGATGCAACAGAAATCAAGTATGAAAAAGAGTTCAAAGAAGCGGTGCGTACCACAGACATTTGGTCAGTGGATAAATATATGGCATTAAACTGGGGATGGCCTTATGAAGTGGCGGAAAAAGATAATTTCCAGCATAAAAGAGATACATCCCGCAGAGTGTATGATTTGACAAAACGCAGTTTTTACCGTTATAGCGAACTGTGTGACGGAGCAAAAAAGCCCATGGTAATGTCCGAGTTTAATGCGGACGGAGATGTGACCGGTCCTTATGACCAGGTGAAGATGGTGCAGGAGTTCTGTCAGTATTTGAAAGAGGATCCGGAACACTGGTTTAGCGGATTTACTTTCTATCAGTTTAGAGATGACGGCAGACTGGGACTGGAGATTACGGACCCAAATAACGCTGATGTAGGTATTGAACAACCCGTTTTAGCAGCTTACAGAGATATCATTCAGGATGATTTCTTTAAGCCCGGCATGGAGGAAACTGCTGCGCAGGAATTACCCATAACCTTGCGCTGGGGCGGTTCTGAGGATGCAGAAGGGGTCTGCATGGAGCTTTCCTTTGAAGGAGACCCTGTGTTTGCGGAAGCAAATTTTAACGGCTCCTTAAAGGATGCAAACCTGATGATGGAATTAAACGGTCGCTGGTTTTATAAAGCTCCGGGCGTTACATTTGTAGATTTTATGCCGGCTTTCTTTGGCAAAAAGGTAAATGGTCCCTGTACCATGAAACTGCATATTTTTGCTCCGCCTGCAACAGGTGAAAACGAGCCTGCACAGGGAGAGGACTGGGCGGAAAACTATTATTATGAATTAAAGGAATTGCCGGATATCAGACTGCGGTTTGAGCCGATAGTTCCCTAACCTGCAAGAAATAAGGGAGGATGACCTATGCCCCAAAACGGACCGACAAACCAATCGGACTTTATGATAGAAAAAATTAAAAACAGACCGATTAATAAGAAAAAGCTAATTCGTCGGACCATTACTACCGCAGCAATGGCAGTTATGTTTGGTTTGATTGCCTGTTTGACCTTTTTGATATTGGAACCGGTATTCAGTAACTGGCTGTATCCGGAGGAAGAGCCCCAGCCGGTGGTTTTCCCGGAGGAATCCGAAGAAATGGAACCGGAGGATATGCTTGCGGACGAGGAGCCATCCATTCAGGAAGTGGTAGAATCAGCGATTTTGGAAGATGAGCAGATTCAGAAGATTTTAGACTATGTGCAACTGGATAAGACACATTACAAACAGTTATATACGTCCATGGCAGATTATATGGAGCTGTTGTCGCATTCCATGGTAACGGTAACCAGTGTTTCTTCAGATGTGGACTGGTTAAATGATACCTATGAAAATGAAGGCAGTACCTATGGGGTGGTTATCGCAACAAACGGGAAAGAATATCTGATACTGACAGAAGCAGATACCATTGGGCAGGCGGAAAGTATCCGTGTCACATTCTGTGACGGTACACAGGCAGTGGCGACAGAAAAGCAATCTGACAGACAGACGGGATTGGCAGTGATTGCGGTACCCCTTAGCCAGATTTATGCGGAAACCTTACAAACCATTCAGGTTGCATCTTTAGGAACTTCTAATATAAAGGATGTGGTAGGTGTTCCGGTAGTGGCTATGGGTGCCCCGCTTGGGACAGTAGGCTCAGTAGGGTACGGTATGGTGGCATCCACAGGCAGTCCGTTACACTTGGTGGATGCAAATTATAAACTCTTTACTACTGATATATACGGAAGTCCTTCTTCTGCCGGTATTCTGTTTAATATGCAGGGGCAGATTATGGGTGTGGTGACAGAACACCGTGCCGACAGAAAAATGGAAAATGCAGTGACAGCAATCGGTATTTCCGAGTTGCGTCAGCTTATAGAGAATATGTCCAACGGAAAAGAAAAGATATATCTGGGAATCAGCGGTATGGATGTAACGGCAGAAGCACATCAGGAGATGGGAATCCCTTACGGAGCGTATGTAAAAGATGTGCAGATGAATTCCCCGGCTATGTTGGCAGGTATCCAAAGCGGAGATGTCATAGTAGAAGTGAACGGTATTTCCGTAGAGAATTTCAGCAATTATACTTCCGCTCTTTTGCATATGGCAGAAGGGGACAGTTTAACAGTGGTTATACAGCGGCTTTCCCAAAATGAGTATCGGGAAATGGAATTGTCCATCGCATGGAAAGTAGAATAATAAGGAGGAGCTTGCACAATTGTGTGAGCGTTGGATTATGAAATATATTAAGGATTATAAAGAAGGCGACAGAGTATTTGATATCTATTTGTGCAAACATAAACAGTCTGCAGTAACAAAGAACGGAAAGCCTTATGAAAATGTAATTTTGCAGGATAAGACCGGTACCATAGATGCAAAGGTCTGGGAGCCAAATAATGCAGGCATCGACGAATACGATACACTGGACTATATCGAAGTATACGGTGAAATCAATAATTTCCAGGGTGCATTACAGGTAAATGTAAAGCGTATCCGTGTGTGCAGGGAAGGTGAATACAACCCTGCGGATTATCTGCCTGTCAGCAGTAAAGATAACGATGAAATGTACAAGGAACTGTTGGGTATTATAGATTCCATTAAAAATCTACACATGAACCAGTTGTTGAAGGCGTTCTTTGTGGAGGATGAAGCTTTTATCAAAAAGTTCCGCCAGTCTTCTGCTGCTAAGACCATGCATCACGGTTTTGTGGGAGGCCTTTTGGAACATACGTTAAGTGTAACCAAACTCTGCGACTATTACTGTAAGGCATATCCCATGTTAAAGAGGGATTTG